>JBJMTO010000111.1:0-26473 GCA_045811665.1 Bradyrhizobium sp. | reverse complement strand
GGTGCTGTTCGAAAACCAGGTCAAGGCCGTCATTGAATTGGCTTCGGTCAGCACCTTCACCACGTCGCAGATGACGTTCCTGGAGCAGCTCACCGACAGCATCGGCATCGTGCTTAACAGCATCGAGGCAACGATGCAGACCGAAGGCCTGCTCAAGCAGTCGCAACAGCTCGCCGGAGAATTGCAAACCCAGCAGAAAGAGTTGCAGCAGACCAACGAGCAACTTGAGCAGAAGGCTCAACAGCTTGCCGAACGCAACGTCGAGGTGGAACGCAAGAACCAGGAAATCGAGCAGGCGCGACGCGCTCTGGAGGAAAAGGCCACCGAGCTTTCGCTGACCTCCAAGTACAAGTCCGAGTTCCTGGCCAACATGTCGCATGAGCTGCGTACACCGCTGAACAGCATCTTGATTTTGGGCCAGCAGCTTACGGAGAACCCTGACGGCAATCTGTCATTGAAGCAGGTCGAATTCGCTCGCACCATTCACGGCGCCGGCACCGATCTGCTGAACCTGATCAGCGACATCCTCGATCTATCGAAGATCGAATCGGGAACGGTGACGGTGGATGCCGAAGAAATTCTGACCTCGAACCTGCTGGAAACAGTGGGCCGGCCATTCCGGCATGAAGCAGAGAACCGGCAGCTGTCGTTCACCGTCGAGGTCGACCCGAACCTTGGGCGCAGCATCGTCACGGACTCCAAACGGCTGCAGCAGGTTTTGAAAAACCTGTTGTCGAACGCGTTCAAGTTCACCGCCGAGGGCGGGGTCCGGCTCAGCGTGTCGGCGGCCGTGGGCGGCTGGGGCGCCGAACACCCCGTACTCAACCAATCTCCCGCCGTGATCGCCTTCGAGGTGTCCGACACCGGCATCGGCATTCCGCTGGACAAGCAGAAGCTGATCTTCGAGGCGTTCCAGCAGGCCGATGCGGGTACGAGCCGCAAATACGGGGGCACGGGCCTCGGTCTCGCGATCAGCCGTGAGCTCGCGAGCCTGCTCGGCGGCGAAATTCACCTGCAGAGTACCCCCGGCAAGGGGAGCACCTTCACGCTGTACCTGCCACTGAAATACTCCGGTCCGACCGTGACCCCGCGGGTCAGCGTATCATCCCAGTACAGCGTTGCACCCTTGCAGGTCGCCACGCAGGAGCGGGTCATCGAACAGCTTCCCGATGATCGGCTCAACCTTGAGGCAGGAGACACCATTCTGCTGATTGTGGAGGATGACCCGCATTATGCACGCGTGCTGGTCGATCTCGCCCGCGACAAGGGTTTTAAGGTCCTGGTCGCAGCCCGTGGCTCAGACGCGCTGGAACTTGCGAAACAATTCCAGCCCACGGCGGTGTCGCTCGACGTATTCCTGCCTGACATGCTGGGCTGGACGGTGCTTAGTCAGTTGAAGCACAATCCGCTGACCCGGCACATTCCAGTCCAGATCATCACGCTGGACGAAGACCGTCAGCACGCGTTGGCGCGCGGCGCCTTCTCGTTCGTCAACAAGCCCACTACGACCGAAGGCGTGAGTGCCGCACTTTCCCAGATCAAGGAGTACGCGAAGCCCCGCCGCAAGCGGCTGCTGATAGTCGAAGACAACGCCGCGGAACAATTGAGTATCAGCGAGCTGCTGGGCCACGACGACATCGAGATCGTTACGACAGGGACCGGCGCGGAGGCGCTTATGACCTTACGCGCAGATCCGTGCGATTGCGTCGTGCTCGATCTGCGACTTCCGGACATGAGCGGTTTCGAAGTACTCGACAGCATTCGCAACGACGAGACGCTGTCTAATGTTCCCGTTGTCGTGTTCACCGGGCGCGAGCTTTCGGTCGAGGAGGACGCGGAACTGCACACGATGGCTCGAAGCATCGTCGTCAAGGGCGTGGAATCACCCGAGCGTCTGCTGGATGAAACGTCTCTGTTTTTGCACCGTGTGATCACGGAATTGCCTGTTGAGAAGCAGCGTATGCTGGAGAAGCTCAACAGTTCAGACGAGGACCTTGTCGGCCGCACTGCGCTGTTGGTGGACGACGATGCGCGCAACATCTTCGCGCTTTCCAGCGTACTGGAACGTCGCGGCATGAACGTGCTCACGGCCACAACGGGTAGCGAGGCCGTCGCGCTGGTCGAATCGAACCCCGAGATCGCGATTGTGCTGATGGATATCATGATGCCGCAGATGGACGGTTACCAAACTATCGGGGTGATCCGGCAGAATCCGGCGTTCCGGCGACTTCCGATCATTGCGCTTACGGCAAAGGCGATGAAAGGGGATCGGGAGAAATGTCTTGAAGCCGGCGCATCCGATTACCTTGCTAAACCGGTCAACACCGAGCAGTTGCTCCTTGCCATCCGTATGTGGCTGCACCGCTGATTGGCGTTCCCGATGATGGACCACGAAAAGGTAAACATCCTTCTGGTCGATGATCAGCCAGCGAAGCTGCTTGCCTATGAAGTTATTCTAAAGCAGTTGGGAGAAAATCTCGTCGTCGCCACCTCGGGGCGCGAAGCTCTCGAGTATCTGCTCAAGACCGAAGTCGCGATCATTCTGGTAGATGTATGCATGCCGGAACTGGACGGCTTTGAACTCGCCGCCATGATCCGCGAGCATCCTCGCTTCCAGAAGACCGCGATGATCTTCATTTCGGCCATTCAAGTCAGCGATATCGACCGGCTTCGCGGCTACGAAATGGGTGCCGTGGATTATGTTCCGGTACCGGTCATCCCGGAGGTCCTTCGCGCGAAGATCCGGGTGTTCGCCGACCTCTATCGCAAGACCCGGCAGCTCGAACGTTTCAACGCCGAGCTGGAGCATCGCGTCCGCGCTCGGACTGCGGAGCTTGAGGATTCCAACGCGAGACTTGTCGAAAGCGAACAGGGACGAAGCCTCGCTCTAGCGGCCGGCAAGATGGGTTCGTGGGATTGGGACTGGAGCAATGGCGAATGGATCTGGGACAAGGGACAATTCCAGATCTTCGGAGTCGATCCGCAAACATTCGTGGTGACGACGGCGAGCGTTCAGGCGCTGCTGCATCCTGACGACACCAACGAACTCCGCCGGGCGATCGCCGAGTTCCGCAGGGGTGAACGATCGTATGAAGCGGAATTTCGAGTCTATCGACCCGATGGCGAAATCCGCTGGTGTGTTGGCACCGCCGTGGCGACAGTCAACAAGAACGGCCGCGTGGTACGCGTCAGCGGTGTCACGGTTGACATCACCGAGCGCAAGCGCGCCGAAGAGCGCCAGAGTCTTTTGGCTCGGGAAGTGGATCACCGCGCCAAGAATGCGCTCGCGCTGGCGCAGTCGATCGTCCGATTGACCCGCGGTGAGACGGTGAAGGCCTACATGCAGGCGGTAGAGGGGCGCATCAGCGCGCTGGCGCGGGTGCACACAATCCTCTCGCTTTCGAGCTGGCAGGGAGCCGAGATCGGAAAGCTGGTGGACGAGGAGCTCGCGCCGTATGCGATGGGCCACCAGATCAGTTCGCGCGGCACCGATATCCAGCTGCAACCCGCCACCGCACAAACGCTCGCGCTCGCGCTGCACGAATTGGTGACCAATTCGGCGAAGTACGGTGCCCTGTCGACACTTTCGGGCCGGCTTTCGCTGCACTGGGGGATCCATGGCGATGTGCTCCATATGGTTTGGGAAGAGAGAGACGGCCCCGTTGTCGAAAAGCCGGTGTCGCGCGGATTCGGAACGCGCAGCGTGATTGCCAGCATCGAGTCGCAACTCGGAGGACAGGCCGAATTCGACTGGCGCTCAGAAGGTCTGATCTGCCGGCTGTCGGTTCCTTTGACCGCGGACATCACCACGCCCCAACTCAGCGGGACCCAAGGCTTTACTGTAACCGGCAATCGATTGAACTAGCGCGGCTCGGTGCACGGCGGCTGGAAACCGACTCCTAAGGTGTGAACCAACCGTGGGGCCGTCCGGCCAATCGCATTGGGGCTTGGAACGCAACCCCCATGCGGCATCCGGTGCTCCATCCCAGCCGGCAACGCTTCCTGGTGCCGCCGAAAAGCAATTCGAACCCGCCTGGCAGCTTGGCTTGCTCCCTCATCTCGATGCATGCGCCACGCGGGGAGTAACCGATCACCCTGCAATCAACCGCAGGGTCTTTTGGACCAAAAATCAATTTGGCCAACTCGGCATCTCTGCCGCTGGGCCTCACACGTGCGAACCGTCGGGGATACATCACCCGCTGCTCTGGCGCCTGCCATGGAAAGATTTGCAAATCATCTTGAAGGTTCGATTGAACTTTATGGTTAGCGAAACGGATACGCCGCTACCTCTTTCTGTTTGGACCTAACCCAAGTGTCGGCAGGAGGTCGGTTCGCGAGAGCGCCTTGAAGCCCGCCGCGAGTTGTGGTTGTGAGACCACGAACCGTCGGTGCGGCGGAGAAGGCCAACGTGCGACTTCCTTTCCCGCATCTTAACGACCGTTTACGTGCACTGCGATTTACCGGGTGTTGTTATTTAAACGGTATGGTCCGGCAATTGACGAGTTCTAGTTGTAGACGGCGCTCGGACGACGCCAAGCATGCTTAGGGCAATTGGCGCCCTGCTCAATTACGGAACGCGATCGTGCAGAAAGCCGATAGCTCCTCGCTGTTCGACGAACTCGATGCCGCCCTGCAAAGCGGTTCGTCGGAAAAACGCTTGGGCATGCTGCGGCAAGTCACAGACCTGTTCTTGAACGAAGCCGCTCGGTTGAGCGAAGAGCAGGTCGGCGTCTTCGACCTGGTTTTGGTTCAGCTCATCGAGAGGATAGAAGCGCGGACGTTGGCAGAGATCAGCCAACGGCTGGCTCCGGTGGCAAATGCCCCCATCGATCTCACCTTTAGCTTAGCCAGCCATTCCGAAATCGGAGTGGCCAGGCCGATCTTGAGGAACTCCAGCCGACTGACCACGGCCGATCTGGTCGAACTCGCAAAAACGCAGAGCCATGGCCATCTCCTCGCAATCTCCGAGCGCGAGCAAATCGAGCCTGCTGTTACGGACGTCCTGCTGGACCGTGGCGACAAGGCCGTGGTCCATAGCGTTGTCGCCAATAACGGGGCGCAATTCTCGGAAAACGGTTTTGCGGCACTGCTGAAGGCCGCGGAGACCGACGAGTCCCTGGCGGAAAAAGCTGGCTTGCGACTGGACCTGCCGATCAACGTGCTCCGACAACTCTTGTTGACCGCGACTGAGGCGGTTCGATGCAGATTGCTGCCGCGGATACCCCCGAATTTTCAGGAGCAGGTGCGGCGGGCACTCAGCATCGCCACCGAGGCGGTTGACCGCGAATCAAGCAAGCCGCGCGACTTCGAGGCGGCGATCGCATTTGTCCGATTATTGCGCGCCAAAGGCGATCTTCGCGAAAACACATTGTACGAATTTGCGCGACAGCGGAAGTATGAAGAAACCACCGTAGCTCTATCACTGCTGTCCTCGACCTCGCTTGAAATCATCAAGCCGCTGATGACCAGCCCAATGGATGACGGCCTGTTGATCCCCTGCAAAGTCGCGGACTGCAGTTGGGAGACGGTCAGCGCGATCCTCTCGATCAAACTCCCGGCGGGAGCCGCCCCGAAGGTCGGACATGAGAAGCTCAAGATAGAGTTTGGCAAGCTGTCGAAAGCGAACGCGGAGCGGCTGCTTCGATTCTGGCAGGTACGCGAGGCCAGCGCGAGGAGCGCCTGATTTGATACTCACGTAGGGTTCGATAGATGGCTTATGGGGACAGAAAAAGCGAGCGCGTCGATTTCGAACGCGGAGTCCAGGTTTTCATCATGGGAATTGATGGCACCTGGCGCCGGGAATGCATGATGATCGACGTGTCGCAGACCGGCGCGCGCTTGCGGATCGAGAGCGGCTCGTTCGAAGGGCTGGACCTGAAGGAATTCTTCCTCTTGCTTTCATCCACGGGGCTGGCTTTTCGCCGTTGTCAGTTGGTGCGCATGGCGGGCGATCAAATAGGGGTCAAGTTTTTGGCGAGAGAAAAGGCAAGCAAGAAATCATTGAAGCTCCAACCAAGTAGTAGCAAGGCGGTCTGATGAGAGACCCACCCAGGATAACCGAAGTAAGTGTCGTGACCAAATCAACAGAGCCGTTAACCGGCATTGTTCAGGTGAGTCTCGCCGACGCAGAAGTGCAATTCGAGATAACGGAAGATGTTGCGCACAAGATCTGCAGGGATCTTGAACGCTTTCTCACCCGATAGCAGTTGACCGGCGCCAATTTCGGATCCGGCGAATTTGGATCCGCCCAGAGTCGAGACTACTCAATGCCCGTTCATGTCGTCGCAGACACGATTAGCAAGCTATCGTCCCTGCGCGCGACGCTGGAAAGGGATTACGCCGTCACATCCGAACTGCTGGGCAGCGCAAGCACCGGCCACGACAATTCCGATGCCGTGGTGGTTACAGCCGATTTGAGGGTTGTTGAAAACATCGCAGCGCTGAAAGAGGTGTTCGGAAAGCTCGCTCACGCCCGTAAACGGATTTTCCTGATCGATCAAAGAGCGCGCTTGTTCACGGTCCAGGCCTATGCATTGGGGGCGACGCAGGTCCTCGTCAATCCTGTCGATCAAGGCCGGCTGCTCGCAGAGCTGGCAGGCCGGGGCCATCAAGAGAGCAGATCAAAGGACGCAATGTCCGGCAACCGGTTAGCCGCCGCGGCGGGTGCCGATGCGATCGCGTCCATGTTCTCGGCGGTCTCGGCCGGGAATCCCATCGATGTCAGAACCAGCAATGCGGCGGGTTCCCAGATCGCCGACACCATTGCTGAGGACGGCCTGTGCAGTTGGCTCGAAACCGTGCGCCGACATCACGAAGGTACTTATCAGCACTGCCTTCTCGTCACCGGGATAGCCGTCGATTTCGGCTTGAGCCTCGGGATGGGAAAACGGGATATCGAGCGGTTATATTCGGCTGCCATGTTCCATGACATCGGCAAGGCGCAGATTCCGCTCGCGATACTTGACAAGCCGGGCCGGCTCGATTCGCAGGAGCGCGCGCTGATCGAAACCCATCCCGCTGCTGGATATGAGGTGCTCAAGGGCAATCAAGCTATCTCGAAGGAAATTCTGGATGCGGTACGGCATCATCACGAATACCTTGACGGAAGCGGATATCCAGATGGTCTCTGTGCCGCAAGCATTTCAGACCTCGTGCGAATGCTGACGATTTCCGACATCTTCTCGGCCTTGATCGAGCATCGACCCTATAGCTCGACCATGCCCAGGGAAGAGGCATATCACGTGATCCGGGGCATGAAAGGCAAGCTCGAGGCGCCGCTCGTAGCGGCATTCCGGGACGTCGCCCTGCACCGATGAAGAAGCGTCGAGCCGTAAGCTTGATCCCGCACGCTTACTTTATCGCGGGCAGCTTTCAGCCATAGTTGAACGCGGCGTCATCCAGATCGATCGCCGGGAATTCATCCTTTTCAGCCCAGTAATCCTGGCTGTGCTGCCACTCCGGCTTGTCGCCGCGCTTCGGCATCAAATGCATGTCGCGCATCAGATAGCCGGGATTGAAGTTCTCCGGGTCGATCCAGGACAGGAGCGGCATATCGCGGTCCTGAGGCCGCAGTGCGGTCACGACCTTTTTCGCGCCCCTGTTCTTCATGTGAGCCAACAGACGACAGACGAAATCCGCAACCAGATCGGTCCGCAGGGTCCAGCTCGCGCGGAAGTATCCGAAGACCCAAACCATGTTGGGAACGCCAGTGAACATCATTCCGCGATAGGTAACGGTCTGCGCAAAGTCGACCGGCTTGCCATCAACAGCGAAGGGGATATCACCCAACACATTGAGGTTGAATCCGGTTGCCGTGATGATGATGTCCGCGTTCACCGCCTTTCCAGACTTCAGCAGAATCCCCTTTTCGGTGAACCGGTCTATTTCGTCGGTCACCACGGAAGCCTTGCCGCTCCTGACAGCCTGGAACAGGTCGGCGTCGGGAACGAAGGCGATGCGCTGCCGCCACGGCCGATATTGAGGCGTGAAGTTCTTCTCGATCTCCGCATCCGAATCCGGACCTAGCACCGCGCGAATGCCCCCGAGCAGTTCCTCCTTCACCTTCTCAGGCTCGGTAAATGAGCGCCGGGTAAAAGTGTCCTGTTCGAAAAGTATCTTCCGGCGCACGATCTCGTGGATCCAGTCTTCGCTGATCTGGAGTTCACGAAGCGTCTCCGCCAGTTCGATCGCGTTGCGGCCGGTCCTGAAATAAGTCGGCGACCGCTGCAGCATGGTGACGTGACCGCACTTGTCGGCGATCGCCGGGATCAGCGTCGCCGCCGTAGCGCCCGAACCAATCACGACGACATTTTTTCCATCCACCTCCAGATCGTCGGGCCAACGCTGCGGATGAACGATGCGGCCCTTGAAAGCCTCCATGTCGGGCCATTGTGGGGTGTAGCCCTCCGAATGGCGGTAATAGCCCTGGCACATCCACAAGAAGCTTGCGGTGAACTTCGCTTGCTCGCCGGTGTCGGTCCTTATCGCCTCTATCGTCCATCGATTGGTCTTGCTGGACCAACTCGCGGAAGTGATCTTGTGGCGATAGCGGATATGCTGATCGAGTCCGTTTTCGGCGATGACCTCGCCCATATAGGCGCGGATTTCAGCAGCGCTGGCTATCGGGGCGCTGGTCCATGGCTTGAAGCGATAGCCGAAGGTATAAAGATCGCTGTCGGAGCGGATGCCCGGATAACGGTGCGTCAGCCAAGTACCGCCAAAGCTTTCCTGTGCTTCGAGAATCAGGAACGTCGTGCCCGGGAGCTGCGTCTTAAGGTGATAGCCGCCGCCAACGCCTGAGATGCCGGCTCCGACGATCAGGACGTCGAAATGATCGGCGGCTTCGGATGAGGAAGTGGCGGGGCGGGTCGTTGCTAGTACATTCATGGGCACAGTTCTCTTCTGAACGCCAATGCGCGACGACAACTTTGTAGATGCCAGTTTGTGGCGGCACAACGCGTTAGATCAACCGAAAAGATCAATCGAAATCACAGGGCCGCACCCCAGCCTCGCGCGGTCTGCAAAATCCAGTCCCGGTACAGCGTCAGAGGCGTGACGCCGGTGAGGCCACCGCATCCCGCTCCGCCGTTGGGGCCGGTCGACCAGCTGATGACGCCGACCAGGACGGGCCCGCCCTGCCGGTCCTCAAACACCGGTCCGCCGGAATCGCCGGTACAGGCGCCAAGCCCGTCCCGCGTGCCCTGTCCGGCTGGATCGACCAGCCTGATCTGCAGCGTTCCAGGGCGGCCGGTGACAACAAGCCCGGCGGCACGAACAACCCCGCCGCTCTTGCCTTCGCCGTACGCGGCGACGCCGACTCCCGCGATGGTGAAGCGGCTGCCGACGACAATCGGGAGCTGAGGTGCGGCGACCACAGCTACATTCTTGACTTGGGGTGAGACCTCGAGCTGCAGCAACGCCAGGTCGGCGGTGGCGCGATGAGCCGTCATCGCCTGGATGTTGAAGGCGGGGTGAATTGCGACACTCTTTACGTTGTGCAATTGCGGCGTCCGGTCCGGGCCATATTGCACGATCTTGTAGACGGCGCCCGGCTGCACGCAATGCGCCACCGTCAGGACCAGCTTCGGGGCAATCAAGGCGCCGGTGCAAAAGTTTCCGCGCGAACCGACGATAGTCAGCACCGACCCGCCAACTCCTTCGCTGGAGGGCATTCCGCCACCAACAATCGCACCGGCCGGCGGGCAGTGCTGCAGCGTGAGCGCTGCTATCAGCCATAGTCGTTTCTTCACGGGCGCAAGCCTGACTGTTCGCAACAATTTGAATCGAGACTTCTCAGGCGCAACCTACAGGACGGCGCAAGCTGAGCCAAATCGTCTACAACGGGCCGAGCGGCGCTTGCGCTGGCTCTGGCGCGAGCGCCGTGTTAGCCAATTTCGAAATGAGGCCCTTGCAGGACGGGAACATCGTGATCGAGGCAGTAATCTGGGATTTTGGCGGGGTTCTCACCACCTCTCCCTTCGAGGCTTTCGCGCGTTTCGAGACCGAACGCGGGCTGCCAGCCGACATCATTCGGCGTACCAACGCCAACAACCACTGGGAGAACGCCTGGGCGAAATTCGAGCGTGCCGAGGTTGACCTCGAGACCTTCGACCGATTGTTCGCGGCGGAATCGTTGGGTTTGGGCGCCGAGGTTCGCGGCAGGGACGTTTTGCCGTTGCTCTCGGGCGATTTGAGACCCGATATGGTCGAGGCGTTGAGGCAAACAAAAGCCCGCTTCAAGACAGGCTGCATCACCAACAATCTTCCAGCCAACGCTATTGGAAGCCTGAGCGGACGATCGCTTTATATCGCTGAGGTGATGGCATTGTTCGATCACATCATCGAGTCGGCGAAGATCGGGCTGCGCAAACCCGACCCGCGCATCTACCGGATGATGGTCGAGGCACTCGGCGTCGATCCCAAGAATTGCGTTTATCTGGATGATCTGGGCATCAACCTGAAGCCGGCAAGGGAAATGGGCATGACCACCATCAAGGTCGTCAGTGCGCCGCAAGCCATTGCCGAGCTTGAGGCCGTCACCGGGCTATCGTTGCGCATAACATAGCGAGTCTTGTTGCCATCGGAATTGGCTGCCGCGAAAACGAGCCGGTTCTGCACGCCATGGTGACCTGGCTTATTGATGTTGCCGACTGACCGGTGCTCACGATAAGCTGGCCACATGGAAATACGATGCGAATGCGGAAAATTCCGCGCTGAACTCAATCAATTCCCGAAGAACACACCCGGCCGTCTCAAATGCTATTGCGACGATTGCCAAACGTATCTGCACCATTTGAAGCGCGCCGATTTGCTGGATGAAAACGGCGGGAGTGAAATCATCCCCTTCTATCCAGCGGACATCAAAATTACGGCAGGCCAAGATCTGATCGAATGTGTTCGCCTGCACCCGGGCGGCATGTTCCGCTTCGCCACTACTTGCTGCAACACGCCCATCGCCAACACCGATCCCAAACGCCCGTGGGCGGGAATTCATCGCCGCATGTTCACTAATAAGGATCCGGATATTTTTGAGAAGGCCTTGGGCAAAGTGAAGAGCAGCATCATGGGAAAGTACGCCAAAGGCACTCCGCCCCCGGCAACGCCGCAAACCTACGATCTCAACGGCATGCGTATCGTTATGCCTTACATTCTCAAGGGGATGTTCTTTGGAAAGTCCAAACCCTCGCCATTTTTCAACGATGGCGAGCCGATTGTCGCACCGAAAGTTTTGACCAGGGGTGAGCGTCAAGCGGGGCGCGCGGCGGCCGGAGTTTAGCGCGTTTGTGCACTTGAATCTTGTGCGGCGCGAAGAGCTGCAAAGATCCTGCAGAATCATTGCAGCTCTTCACGTGACGCTGTCGCCACCGCAGTGGCTCACTTGAGTGAATCGAGGCCTCTTAGCTCCTCATGAGGCAGCCCTGATCATGTCGGCGGCCTTCTCTCCTATCATGATCGAGGGCGCGTTTGTATTGCCACCAATCAGCATCGGCATGATGGAGGCGTCCACCACCCTCAAGCCCTGGACTCCACACACTTTCAATTGCGGATCTACTACCGCCATGTGGTCGGTACCCATTCGAGCGGTGCCGACCGGGTGGTAAACGGTATCCGACCGATTCCGCAGAATCGTGCGGATTTCCTCGTCGGACTGAACGGCCTCACTATACATTTCCGCGGTCCGCCATTTCGCCAGCGGTTCGGCATCCATAATGCGGCGCGTGATCTTGAAGGCCCTGACCATGACTTCGAGATCGTCGGGGTGATCATAGAAGTTAGGATCAATGCGCGGCGGCAACGTCGGATCGGCGCCGTTGAGAGTTACGTTGCCGCGGCTCTTCGGGCGCAGGAGGCAGACGTGGCACCCAAAGCCGTGGCCAACGTGCCGGTTGCGGCCATGATTGTCTGCCATGGCCATGCTGAAGTGCAGTTGGATGTCGGGCACATCGAGATTTGGATCGGTCTTCAGAAAACCGCCGCACTCCGCAACATTTGAAGTGATCATCCCCACGCCGCCGCGCCGGTACCGCCCTATCTCCCGCCATAGCCGCCGGAACCCAGCAAACGACAACCCGAAATTGTCCAGGCTCTTCGAACGGTAGCTGAAGGCAAAGTCGATGTGGTCTTGCAAGTTTTGGCCGACACCGGGCGAATGCTGAACGATCGGGATGCCGAGGTTTTTCAAATCCGCCGCATTGCCGATGCCCGACAGCATCAACAGTTGCGGCGATTGCAACGCGCCGCTCGAGATGATGACCTCTCTTCGCGCGCGCATGGACTCAGGCTTGCCGTCGCGACTGAACTCAACCCCAACCGCCCGTTGGCCGTTGAACAAGATCTTGCGGGCCTGCGCGCCGGTAATGACCTTGAGGTTGGGTCGGGAGCGATTAGGCTCGATGTAGGCGCGCGCCGCGCTCCAGCGTTCACCGTTTCTTTGGGTAACCTGATAGACGCCAAGTCCGGTCTGGTCCGCACCATTGAAGTCGCTGGTCATTGGAAGCTGCAACTGCCGTCCCGCTTCGAGGAAGAACTCCTGGAACGGATTGCTCGTTTTGATGCTGGCGACGTTCAGCGGGCCACCGGTGCCATGAAAGGCATCCTGAACCACCTCGTTGTTCTCGGATTTCTTAAAATAAGGAAGCACGTCGTCATAGGCCCAGCCCGCATTTCCCAGCGCAGCCCAACCATCGTAGTCGGAACGATGCCCGCGGATGTAGACCATGGCGTTGATTGCGCTCGATCCGCCCAGTGCCTTGCCGCGCGGCTGATATCCCTTCCGCCCGTTAAGACCTGGTTGTGGCACGGTCTCGAACGCCCAGTTGTTGGTCTTTGATGGCACCATGATCGCAATGCCGATTGGCGCCTTGACCACCCAATTGTTGCCTCCCCCGCCGGCTTCCAGCAGGCAAACCGTAGCTTTCTCGTTCTCGCTGAGACGGCTGGCAACCACACACCCAGCGGACCCGCCGCCGACCACGACATAGTCAAACTCTTCCACGCCCGTATCCCCCCGTTCTAGATTTGTTTTGATTGCCTTAGCATGAGTTCGGACGGCGCGCCCGCATTCGCCAACAACGAAGGACCCTGGCAGCGCAAACAAAGCTAAGCAGCATTTAAAGCTTTGGTGCTCACCGCAATGCCGCGGCGATGTTGCCGCCATCAACAGTGGTCACGTCGCCGGTGGTCTTCAGGGCCAACGCCTGGGCGAGAAAGGCCTGCGCGACATCCTCAGCAGCTACTTCGCGGCCGAGCAGGTTACCCCGCATATACGCAGTTTCGCTGACGCCGCGCGCCTTTGCCCGTGTCGCGATCATTTCTTCGTTCAGCAGACCGGACCGGATGCGGTCTGCATTGACCGCATTGGCCCGAATGCCCTCACTGCCGTGATCAAGGGCATATTGCCGCACCAGGAAAAGCGTTGCGGCTTTTGGGAGGCCGTAAGGCCCAAAATCCGGTCCGGGATTCACTGCCTGTTTCGATACGTTGAACAGCAAACAACCGCCGGTGCCTTGGGCGCGCATGATCTTGACCGCAGCCTGCGCCACGCGTTGGTGGCCGTAAAAGTTCAGCTCGAAACTGTCTCGCAACACCGTTTCCTCGACATCGCCGATGCGGCCCTGCCAGGGCGCGCCCGCGTTCGATACGGCTATGTCGAGACCGCCAAAAACCGATGCGACTTGCGCGAACGCCCCCCTGACCGATGCTGCATCGGTAACGTCGCAGGCGATGCCGACGGCCGCACCGCCGACCGCGCTGGCTTTTTCCGAGACCGCATCGGCATCAATATCAAGCAGCGCGACTTCGGCTCCGGCTGCTGCAAACTCCTTCGCTGTCGCGAACCCGATTGCACCCGCGGCGCCAGTAATGGCCGCGACCTGTCCGGCCAGCGGCAGCTCCTTTGCGCTGCCCAGCTTCGCCTGCTCCAGCGACCAGTATTCGACGTCGAACAGATCAGCTTCGGGGAGAGGCTCGAAACGGCCTACCGCTTCGGCGTCTGTGATTGTGGCAATCGCGGACTCTGCAAGGTCGGCGGCGATCCTCGCATCTTTCTTGCTTCTGCCGAGCCCGAACAGTCCGACGCCGGGCACGAGAACCACGCGGGGCAGCGGGTCCAGCATGGTTTTGATTCCGCCGGCACGTGCGTTATTCCGGTCAAAATAAGCTTTGTAATCTTCGACGTATGCCGCGACCCGATCGCGGACCGAGTTCTTGAATGCGGTGAGGTCTTCCTGGTCGGGAGCGGCCACCACCAGCGGCCGGTTCTTGATACGGATATTGTGGTCAGGCGTGACTACGCCGGCCTGACCGTAACGCGCAACTTCCGCGCCGTTGACGAAGTTCATAACGTTGTCGTTGCAGCGAAACTCCAGAATGAAACGTTTCCAGGCTCCCTCCGATCTACTCTCCTGCAAGCTGCACGCGCCGCGGACGATCGGCGCCACATCGGCTAGCCGCGCCGGACGAGCCGGTAGCGTCGCACGCACAAAATGCGGCTTGCGCTTTTCCGTGAGCCGCTGCTCGGCCATGGTGACCAGCGCGATCATGCGCTCGTAGGCTTCGCGCGCGTCGGCGCCGAAGCTGAAAATGCCGTGCTTCACCAGCACCAGTCCATCGACGGCCGGATCGGCGTCGAACACCTTTGCCGCGGCCTTGGCCAAAGCAAAGCCCGGCATGACATAGGGCACATACCCGACACGCTTGCCGTACACCTCTCGGCACAACGCCTCGCCATCGGGCTGATCAGTCAGAGCCAGCACCGCGATGGAATGAGTGTGGTCGACGAATTTATGCGGAATGAACGCATGCAGCAGCGCCTCGACCGAGGGATTTGGCGCGGACGGATCGATCAGATTAGCGCGTTGCAGCCGAACCATCTCCTCATCGGACAGGTCGTCTCGGGCGCGAAGTTTCAGCAATGGTGCAAGCCGCACCGCCGGCAGCCCGGCGGGTTCGATCGTGCCCATATCCCAGCCGGAGCCTTTGACGCAGAGAACATCAACCGTGTCGCCGTTCAAATCGGCGAGGCGGGTTTTCACCGACGTGTTGCCGCCACCGTGCAACACCAGACGCGGGTCCTGACCCAATAGCCGCGTGGTGTAAACCCGCAGCGCAAGATCACCGCCGACGCCGGCATGTCGGCTCAACGCCGCTTCGGCTTCACGATCCGTCCAGGCGCTCCGCATCAGCTTTCTTCTTTGCTAGTCATTCGGCCGCGGTGGCGATCCGCTCGGGAAACGCCGCTGAAAGCGCCCCCCGATTGGCTCTGAGGACGCCGCGCTCGGTGATCAGGCCCGTCACCAAACGCGCCGGAGTGACATCGAAGGCATAATTTACGACCGGCGAATCAACCGGGATGATCCGAACGGTCTCGATCTTTCCATCGGCGGTTCGGCCCGTGATGGTTGCAACCTCCTCGGCGGCGCGTTGCTCGATGGGTATTTGCGTGAGCCCGTTATCAACGCTGAAGTCGATGGTTGGTGAGGGCAGCGCCACATAAAACGGCACGTCATTGTCTTTGGCCGCCAGCGCCTTGAGATAGGTGCCGATCTTGTTGCACACATCGCCATTCGCAGTGACGCGGTCGGTACCGACGATGACGAGATCAACCATGCCGTGCTGCATCAGATGGCCCCCGGTGTTATCAGGAATGACCGTGTGCGGCACGCCGTGATGTCCAAGCTCCCATGCCGTAAGCGAGGCACCCTGATTACGCGGGCGGGTTTCATCGACCCAGACATGGACGGCATAGCCACGATCATGCGCGAGATAGATCGGCGCCGTCGCGGTGCCCCAATCGACGGTCGCCAGCCAGCCGGCATTGCAATGGGTTAGCACATTGACGGGTTCACCCGCCTTCTTTTGCTTCGCGAGCGCTTCGATCAGCGCCAGTCCATGCCCGCCAATCTCCTTATTGATGACGATGTCGCCATCAGCAATCTCGGCCGCCCGAGAATAGGCCGCGGCACACCGATCCGTGACTGCTAACGGCCGCAGCATCGAGCGCATCGAGTCGAGAGCCCATCGCAGATTGATGGCCGTTGGCCGCGTCGCGATCAGGGTGGCGCAGGCATGGTCGAGCGCAGCATCCGAGCTGTCGGCGCGCATCGCCAGGGCGACGCCGTAAGCAGCGGTAGCGCCGATCAATGGCGCTCCACGCACCAGCATCGAACGAATGGCATCCGCAGCGGCATCCAAAGTGGTCAGTCGCTCCAACACAAACTCGTGCGGTAGCCGTCTTTGATCGATCGCACCGACCGACCAACCATCGGGCTCAAGCCAGATGCTCCGGGTGTGCCTGCCGTCAACCTTCATGACGCACCTTCATGAACGCAGAAC
The DNA here is from genome assembly GCA_045811665.1 of Bradyrhizobium sp. Taxonomy (GTDB): domain Bacteria; phylum Pseudomonadota; class Alphaproteobacteria; order Rhizobiales; family Xanthobacteraceae; genus Bradyrhizobium. Next base: position 10,141 of record JBJMTO010000111.1, on the reverse strand, counting down.
CCGTCCCGCCACCGCATCGAGCTTCTTCAAGAGCTCCAGGTCGCGCGCTTCGGGCGCGGTGATCATCGCGGTGTCGAGCGCACGGTCCGAGCCGATCGGACACGGCTCGTGTTCCCTGGGAAATTCGGTGGCCAGGCGGGCAATGAGGCTCTTTGCCTTGTCGCCGTTGGTGCTCAGTACGCGAATGATGTCCTGAACTGTCACTGCGTCGTGGTCGGGATGCCAGCAATCGAAGTCAGTCACCATGGCCACAGTTGCGTAGCAGATCTCGGCCTCGCGAGCGAGCTTGGCTTCCGGCATATTCGTCATGCCAATCACTGAATAGCCGAGTTCCTTATAGGTCATGCTTTCAGCGTAGGTAGAGAATTGAGGGCCCTCTATGCAGACGTAAGTGCCGCCGCGGGCGACGGCGATTCCCTCGGCCTCGGCCGCAGCGGCCAGATGGATGCGCAGCCGCGGCGACACCGGATGCGCCATGGATACGTGGGCGACGCAGCCCTTCCCGAAGAACGAACTTTCGCGTCTGTAAGTCCGGTCGATGAACTGGTCGACCAATACGAAGGTGCCGGGCGGGAGTTCTGCCCTGAACGAGCCGCACGCCGATAGCGATATGAGGTCGGTGACCCCGGCGCGCTTAAGCACATCGATATTGGCGCGGTAGTTGATGTCGGAGGGGGATAGTCGATGGCCCCTGTCGTGCCGAGGCAAAAACACGATCGGCAGACCGGCAAGCGTGCCGCGCCGGATACTGGCCGACGGTTCGCCCCAGGGGCTGGAAATCGCGGCGTCCTCGGCGTCTTCGAGCCCGGGCAGATCGTAGATCCCCGATCCGCCGATGATGCCAAGGATCGCCTTTGTCATTTCCTCTCCACGTCGTCTCCTCGGAAGTGCAATCAGCCCCAGGCCGACCGATACAACCGCGTTTCGCGGCTATCCTAGTGATGGCGGAAGCAGGGAACAAGAAGGCGGCGCCGGCTCTCCGAGAGCAGCAAAGCTGTCACGTTGCCCTAAACGGAAACTATTGGCCGACCTCGCCGCTCTTCTCCGAGTGCTTTTCGGGACCCCGCGAATCTGAAATAGGATGTTGCGGCCACCATTTACGGTTATTGCGGCTATCAAATCACTCCTCCACGCGCCCTCCGTTCGGAAAACCAGGACGACATGCCCGCTCATGCCAGTGCCGCAGCCCTCCATACAGGGAGCGACAACTCCAAGGCACTTTCCGTCCTGAATTCGGTGTTCGGCCTGCCTGCGTTTCGAGGCGCGCAGGAGCGCATCGTTCGGCACGTCACCGACGGTGGAAATTGCCTGGTCCTTATGCCGACCGGAGGCGGCAAGTCGCTGTGCTATCAATTGCCGGCGCTGCTGCGCCCGGGCTGCGGTATCGTCGTCTCCCCGCTGATCGCGCTGATGCGCGACCAGGTGGCGGGCCTGCTTGAGGCCGGCGTCAGGGCCGCTGCATTGAACTCGACGCTGTCCTTTCAGGAAGCGTCGGCAGTAGAGTCCCAACTGCTCGCTGGTGATCTCGATCTGCTCTACATTGCGCCCGAGCGGCTTTTGACGCCGCGCTGCCTTGCGCTGCTCGGTCGCGCCCGGATCGCGCTGTTTGCGATCGATGAGGCGCATTGCGTCTCGCAATGGGGCCACGACTTCCGCCCCGAATATATCGGCCTGTCTGCCATCGCCCAGCATTTCCCCGACGTGCCCCGCATCGCTCTGACAGCCACCGCCGATGAGCTCACCCGCGAAGAGATCATCCAGCGACTGGGCCTTGCCGGAGCCCCAAGCTTCGTCGCAAGCTTCGATCGCCCGAACATCCGATATGAAATCGTCGACAAGCAGAGCGCAGTGGCGCAGCTGCGTGCCTTCATCGGCGAGCATCATTCGGGCAGCGCTGGTATCGTGTATTGCCTGTCGCGCGCCAAGGTCGAAGAAACTGCTGCGGCGCTGAGGCGGGCGGGAATTGAGGCGTTGCCTTATCATGCCGGGCTGGACGCTAGCCTGCGCGCCCGCCATCAGGATCGCTTCATCAACGAGGACGGCATCGTCATCGTCGCCACGATTGCTTTCGGCATGGGCATCGACAAACCGGACGTACGGTTCGTCGCGCATCTGGACTTGCCGAAAAGCATTGAAGCCTACTACCAGGAGACCGGGCGCGCAGGCCGCGACGGCAAGCCGTCCAGCGCCTGGATGGCCTATGGGTTTTCGGATATCGTGCAGCACCGGCGCATGATCGAGGAGTCCTCTGGTTCGGAAGCGTTCAAGCGGGTCTCCATTGGCAAGCTGGAAGCGCTTGTCGGTCTGGCCGAAACAACGCGATGCAGACGCACCCGGCTGCTCGGATACTTCGGCGAAACGCCTGCTGATGTCGGATGCGGCAATTGCGATAACTGCGTGTCGCCGCCGCAGCTTCGTGACGGTAAGGTCGTCGCCCAAAAATTGCTGTCCTGCGCCTATCGAACCGGACAGCGCTTCGGCGCGATGCACCTGATCGATGTCCTGGTTGGGCGCGCAACCGAGCGCGTCAAGCAGTTCGGGCACGACAAGATCACCGTTTTCGGAGTGGGGCGCGAACTGAACGATAGGCAGTGGCGCGCCGCCTTGCGGCAGTTGGTAGCGTTGGGCCATCTTCAGCCCGACAGTGACGCGTTCGGCGCACTAAAGCTGACGGACAGCGCGCGCGGCGTACTCAAGGGCGAGACGGAGGTGCTGCTGCGTGATCAACCTGCGGGGTCGCGGCCCCGGGTTCGCCGAAACAAATCGCCGGTTGGCGCGGCTGCGGCGACATTCACCGGTGGCTCCAAAACCGGCGATGCAAGGCTGCAGGGTGCGCTGAGGGTGTGGCGATCGGACATAGCGCGCGGGCGCGAGATTCCGGCCTATGTCGTGCTACATGACTCGACCATCGACGCCATCGCAGCCGTGCGCCCGGCCACGTTGGTCCAGCTCCGCGGCATCGCCGGGATTGGCGACAAGAAGCTCGAACACTATGGCGCTGATCTGATCGCGCTGGTGCAAGCCAACAGCACGTAGGCGAGCAATCCCCCCGCGACCAGGTAACGTGGGTAATCGAAGCCGAAGAGACTCCGAACTGGCCTGGCGCACTTAATTATCGCTGTGCTCACGCCGTTGTAGACTAATTACCATTGGCTCCATTCGGTGCGAGAATACTTCGCGCGACCTCATCGACCGGCAGATGGGCCGGCCGCTGGCCCTCGACCAGGGCCAGCTCCATCGTATAGGCCGCCAGCTCGCACATCACCTGCGAAGCGATGTCGCCGAGTGGAATGAATTCCCTGGCAAGATATTCGAATTGCGCGCGCGCCTGAAGCAGCGTGGCCGTAGGCACGATCGCGCTGGTGTCTGCAGGCGAGTTAGTTCGGCGTTGCGCCGGAAACGGTTTCGATGGGATCCCGTCTTCGCCCGTTCCGGGAAACCCGGACTTGTTGCCGCCGCGAGCATCGATCGTCGGAATTCCCTGACCATCGATCCGGTCCAGCGCGAAGCGAATGCTGGCTCGCCCAGCCTCCAGCGCGGCGATCTTCTCCTCGAGCGCGTCGCGCTCGCGCTTGGAAGCGGTCCGGAATATGGCAAGCTCATCGCCGCAAGCCCTCAATCGAGCTTCTAGCGCACTCCGTTCGTTTTCAAAGGCCGAGTGAATCCGGGACATTTCCGCATCACTGGCTGCTGCTCTAGCCGCGTCATCATCACGTTGCCGCTCCAGATCGCGCCGGAGCAGGTCGCATTCCTCACTCCGCGCCTGCACTGTGGCCTGCAGCGTTATGCGCTTCGCGTCGAATTCCGCCCGAAGATCGGCAAATGCCTGCTCGCACGCTGCCGATGTTTCAGCTCGCCGGTCTCGGTCAGGCATCAAGCCATCGCGGAGTTTGGAGAGCTCCACCTCTCTCGCCTGCAGCGTTGCGCCGAGCAATTCGCGTTCGGCGAGCACCGAGGAAGCGATACCGAGGTGACCTTCAATGTCCGACTTGAGGGCGTCGCATTCGATTTCCAGAGCTTCGGCGCGACGGCTCACGGTTTCGTAGCTGTTTTGGCAGAGCGCCAGCTCGTCGGCGGCTGTAGAGGCGCTGGCGTCAAGACTTTCCAGCAGATTGGATGCGCGGTTCAGATAGCCCGCGTTGGTGCCGTTGGACATCAACTCGGCGAAGCGTCGAAGAAAAGTCAGGATCTCCGCAACATCAGCGCTTTCGGGCGAGAGGGAAGGGTGAGCCATGAACGATTCTTCCTCAACGCTTTTCGCACGCACACGGAACACGCGCGGTTCGAACATCCACAAACCTTGCAGCGTGTTTGTCCAGACCGCCGACGGCAAAAATAGGGCAATATTCTTCAAATGCGAACTGGCCGTCAGCAGCTAAAAACGGGCCAGTTTCGGGCCTCGAGGCCGTCCCCTCGGGACAGGCATTATACAATCTGGCGTGCTTGGACCCCGCAAAACGAGATCACTGCGCCGTTCAACGGCTCGGCATGGGCGAGGAAGCAAAGGCGTCCTTCACAGCTGCGGAAAATTTCGCCCAACTGCACGATAGCGGACTATCCTCACAGCGCAGCGATTTCGAGCGATCAAGCGGCCGTTTTACAGGCAGTGGCGTCGCAATGGTTGGCTTCAGTACCAGCGGTGGCCCGACCGGTTGGGCCGCGATTTCCATATCTGCCCGTAGTTGCTCGTTCTTCCTTTTTGCCAATTGTGCTGACACCGCTTCGCGGCGTTGCGCATCCAGAAACCCCATATAGGCGTGATCGATGTGTTGGCGTTCCTCCGCCGTCGGATTTGGGCCAGCGATGTCGAATTTGCGGTCCTGCATGAAATCGTAATAGCTGTAGCCGCCGCCCACTTTGCGCCGTCCCGCAAACCTGGCGTTGCAGCCCGTCATCAGCGCCTTGCGTTCGCCATCGGCGGCCGGTTTGGCTTCGACCTGCTCGACGCATTCCTCAAAATCCGCAGCAGTCTGCTCGGGCCATCCGCGAATACCGAGCCATGCGGCCGGCAGCGCAAGTAAAGCCAGCACTATAGCCGCTACCAGGCGCTGTTTGGCGCCAATGCGCGGAAAACCAGGCATGCGCTCGATCCCCAACCGATTCGCCCATTACGTGCAGCAAATGCGGGTTTTTGCGGGCGAGCAGCATAGCATTCGCTGTGGCAACGTGGCCACAGGGCAATGCTTTATTCGGGACGGCGAATTGCCGCCATTATTGAGCAAAGATGGTTGAAGAGAATTTCATTTTCCACCAAAGGGCTTGCTCATGCGCTCAGTAAGAACGATTGCAACCTTCGCGTCCGTCGCCGCGGTGGTCTGTTCGATTGTGGCATTCAGCTGGGTCGGTCTGGCCTTTCTCGGGTTCTAGGCAACGGGAAACCATGCCCGCCGCGCCCCGGCGGATTGCAGTGAAGATATCGGCTTTAAGAACGTTGTGATAACGGCTGGACAAAGTTGCCCGCTTTACGCGCGTTCTGGAGCTGTGCGCCGATTGGTCGGCGCGCCCTGGAAGGTTGGTCGGCACGATCGTTGCAACGACGCAGTATCTGGCGAGGCACTTATTTGTCTCGGCCGGGTATCCATGTGTTCGGAGAATACGATGAGAGCCGGATCGAATTTGGTATGGATCGTCCTTGCGTTGTCAATACAAGTGCTTCCCATCCGTACGGCGGACGCCCAGCACTGCAGTGGACTTCTGATCGAGATAGGCGCAACCGAACAACGCTGTCTTCAACCCGGCTCAGGCGACTCATTCAAGGATTGCGCCGACTGCCCCGAGATGGTCGCGATTCCCGCGGGTAGATACACCATGGGCGCGCAGCCGGATGAGAAGGTGGCGACCGAACGGGAGGACCGCGCGCCTGTCACCATTGCCGATCCATTCGCCGTCGGACGCTTCGCAGTCACGCGCCGTGAGTTCGCGGCATTCGTCGCGGCCACTGAACACAAGATTGACGGCGGCTGCTACAATCTATCGGATCGGAAGGTAAGCGACCGCAGCTGGAGCTCTCCGGGATTTGCGCAGCATGATGCTCACCCTGTCGTGTGTGTCTCCTGGAATGATGCCAAGGCCTATGTTGCCTGGCTCTCCTCGATGACGGGAAAAAGCTATCGTCTGCTTTCAGAAGCCGAGCGCGAGTACGTCACGCGAGCTGGATCGGTCACGCCGTTTTGGTGGGGCGGCACGATTTCGACGGATCAGGCAAACTACGACGGGAACATCAGCTATGCCGACGATTCAAAGGGCAGCTGGCGCAAGGCAACAGTCCCCGTCGACAGTTTCATCGCCAATGCCTGGGGACTGTACAATGTGCACGGCAACGTCTGGGAATGGACCGAAGATTGCTGGAACGAGAAAAATGCAGGTAACGTCGGCGATGGCACGGCTAGAGCGAGCGGTGATTGCACTCTGCGCGTTATTCGAGGCGCAGGCTTCAACAACGCCCCGCATACGCTGCGCTCGGCCAGACGGGAACGCGAACCTGTCGGCATTCGACGTGACACCCTCGGATTGCGCGTGGCCAGAGCGCTGCGCCCGATCTGATACTGTGCTTGTGAGATGCTGAAGCCGTTCAAAATGGGGCAAGGCAGGAGCTAACGAGGCGTTGCCCGGCAACGCGCCTGTTGCGCATGTCTCCGGCCTGGACACATTTTGTTGGCGGTGGATGCAATCTGCTGCGCCGCGGACCCAGCACTGCTGCTCGCATCCACTTTGGCAGTTCACCCCTATGAAGGGCTGGCCTCGATGATGGCAAACCGCCCCGCTCCGCGAACCGAGGTGACGCCGAGGCCGGCTCCGCCAAGAAGGTCGCGGTATTGTTCTTCCGTGCGCTCCTTACCGCCGGGGCCGCGGAGCATGTTCAGATCACTAAGGGCATGTGAGCGGTGCTCGTCACATGCGATCGGGCTTTGGGGCACGATCCGCTCGATCAAAAGCAGCACCCCACCTTCTGGAAGAGCGCGGCAGCAGTTTTGCAGGATTACGCAGCTGAGCTGATCGTCCCAGTCATGGATCACGCTTTTGAGAACGATGGCGTCAGCCCCTGATGGCACGGACTGGAAGAAATCTCCGGCCATGAAGCTGGCACGACTACCCACACCAATTTCGGCGAGATGGGCCCTTGCCGCTGGGGCGCAGCGCTCCAGATCTAACACGGTGCCGCGGATGTGTGGATTTTGTTTTACGACGGCGCCAATCAACTCGCCAGAGCCGCCTCCGACGTCCATCAGGTGTAGCACGCGGCTGAAATCATACGACGCCAGAATATCGATTGTGACCAGACGCGTGAGATCGGCCATGGCCGCATTGAAGATGCTCACATTTTCTGGCGACCGCGCCATCATGTCAAAACTGCTGTTGAAGCCAAGAAGTTGCGCGGCCGTACTTCCCGTCGTGATGGTTTCCAGCATGCCGCTCCACGACTTTGCCAGCATTTCTCCTTCGAAGATTGCCCAGGCCTTGAACGACGTATTGGCGGTACCGCTCAGAACGGCCCCCGTGTCGGTCAGGTGGTAACTGTCGTCGTCGCTCCTCGTGCACAGGCCAATGGTAGCAAGCGCGGTGAGCAGGCGTGCCAGAGCGGCCTGGTTAGCGCCCGTTGCGTTGGCCAGTTCGGAAACGGACTTCGGACCAGCGAACAGCAGATCGGCAATGCCGAGCTTTGCCGCGACGTAGATCACGCTGGTGATGCGATGTGACTGGATCAGGTCGAGAAGCTGCAGCGCCGTGGTCGATGATGACATCGATGCGTCTCCTGCCTATCTGGCATCTCTGATTTCGATGATCCGATTTGTCGGCCAACCACGCGCGCTGGTTCGTAGCCGGGAGCGAATGCGGCGAAGTTCTTGTCCTTCAGGTGCTTGTCCAGCGATTCGATTTTGATCTCGCGGACCAACGCGTCCACCTGATTGGAGATGCATCTCAGATATGGCAAGTAGAGAATGAGTTAGGGATAGAGCCGGCATGTCGTTTACCATCTCAAATCTTCGAGAATTTCCCGAATTTTTCTCAAATGTAGCTGATCGAGTGTGGAATTTTACCTGGAAGTCAAAGGGCGTCTCGCTCGAACAAGTGGCCGCTGGCCTGCGTGGGGTAACCTCGAACGACAAATTTCCATTCGTGATTGTTGCACACGACGGTGATCACTACGCGGGATCAGCACTAGGCATTGCGTCCGATATGGATGAGCGCCCACAATATACGCCCTGGGTGGCGGCGGTCTGGGTCGAACCTCAATACCGGCGGCAAAATGTCGGACGATCACTCGTTTCCCACGCGACAGAGACTTGCTTAAAGCAAGGCTTTCAAAAGGTATTTCTCTGTGCTCGTCCCGAGCGACACGAGTTTTATACTCGACAGGGGTGGTCAATGATCGAGCTGGAAGTGGGCGAAAAACGCTTAAACGTCTACGTCAAATGCGCCCCTACGCTGTAGTCCTCAATCAACGCTCATCAGGCCTTCGACGCCTGTAACCACACCTTGGTTGTCAATTATGGGTTTTGTGGAAATCTGAAACCTAACCGATCGACCGTTTTTATGACGACCTACTGCTGTTACCACGTCCGGGAGTGTCTTAACCCCCGTTTTCATGTAACTCGCGAAGCCCTGCCGATGACAAGCGTGTGAGGGTTGCGGAATTATCAATTCTAGCGGGCTTCCGATCGCCTCAAGTGCATTGAAGCCGAACAGGTGCTCTGCGCCAGCGTCCCAGCAACGAATAATGCCATTCCGATCGACTTCAACGACTGCAGTCATGTTGCGTTAGCCTGTCGCCAGGTCATTTCCCCGTACCGATAAGAATGAAGGAGACGAATTAGTGTCCATCGTGCTGCACCCCGACGTTGGACCAGCATCAAAGCGCAACCCAAACCCCTGGGCAACAGCGAGCCTACCATCTCAGAGTCTCAGCTGCAGATCAAAAGCCACTGTACGTCTCCGATCGGGACAACGGCCGCCATTTGATGGTAGGTCAGTCGCTCACCCGATTCAGCTCTGCTTGGAACGTGACCCCAGCGGCTGAGCCGGTCACGGAAGCTGAGTTACCTGACGACTTCCCAGACAGAGCGGTTGAAAGCACCGAACGATGGCTGCCTCCAGATAGCCGTGGGCGGATTGGACGGCCCCGCGCGCTCTGCCGCGTCGCCGTCCAATCTGTTCTCGATTGTCTGGTTGCTGCTGTCTTTCCGGTTTCGGACAAAGTCTCCCGCCGCGCGGGTGAAGCCTGCTGAGACCTCATTCAAGCGAGCTTCCTGCCTCCTCGGCACGAGACATCAGACGTGGATATCAGCGCCTCTGCCGTCCACCGCAAAGTATGGGACGGAATATGGGCCGGCAAAGAGCCAACTTCAGGAAACGCTGAGAAATGGAGCCTTTTCGATCCGCTTGGCGGAGAGAGTGGGATTCGAACCCACGGTACAGTTTCCCGCACACACGCTTTCCAAGCGTGCGCCTTAAGCCACTCGGCCATCTCTCCGGATGCCCTCTCTTGAAGGCCGAACACGACTTTTGCAAGTGAGTCCGGCCGGCACGGCAGCGATTTCCCCAAGCTGCTGAGTTCGCAGAGGATTCCCCATTTGGGGCGCCCCAGCTCAAGCGCCGGGTTGACCTGAAGAGCTTGAGGACTGAGTCGATTGTTGGGGAGCGCTGGCCGTCTCCGGTCGCCAAATCAAGGCGCTAATGGTGCCGGGACCTGGAATTCACCGATCGCAGCGACCATAGGGTCGCCTGCTCGGGCTCGTGAGGCTCCGGGACGGATTTGTCGCTCCAGATCCCCTGCAGAGCGTCAACAAAATCGGCGAACCATCCATGGATCGTGCTCGCGCGAAGTTTGTCCATCATCGCTTCCCACCGCATACGGCGCTCGGTCAGCGGCATCGACACGGCAGTTGCGATGGTCCGCGCCATGCCATCGATATCATGGGGATTTATCAGAAGGGCCGTGTCCAATTCATTCGCCGCGCCGGCAAATTTCGATAGCACCAATACGCCCGGGTCGGCCGGGTTCTGCGCCGCTACATACTCCTTCGCGACCAAATTCATACCGTCCTGCAGCGGCGTCACCACCCCAACCTGGGCGGTTCGATAAAGCCCAGCCAGCACCGTCTGGCTAAAGCCCTTGTTGAGGTAGCGGATCGGGGTCCAA
>JBJMTO010000110.1:0-45924 GCA_045811665.1 Bradyrhizobium sp. | reverse complement strand
CCTTAAGCGGAACCAACTCGAAGTTGCCCAAACCCATTTTGCGGGCGCGGCCTAAAGAGGTTTCGTCAGCCAGGGCACCGTGAAACATCAACGAAACCGTTTTGGCCGAGCCGAGAAGACTGGTTGAAACGAAGATGGTTTAGCGTCGCTGCCGATCCATCAATGGGGATCGGTCATGTATATGCTCATCAGCTTAATGTATCGCGAGTATTGTCGGGCACGGTTGGTCGAAATTCGCAAATACCATCTGGCAGCGGCCAATTGAGGGCGCCATGCCGCCCTCATGGGATGACGACAATGCGTGATGAATTCGCCTCGAACAGTTTCCTTGCTATCACCGTCGCCGGCATCGTCCTGCTCAGTTCCGGCCTCCTCATCCTGGCGTTTAGCTGAAAGGCCAGGTCGCAGCTCCGAGTGAACGGCCATGCGAGCGGCCACTCGGCCTGGTAGGCAGGCGCAGCTTGGATTGAACCGGTTGCAGTCTTTACGCTCCCAAACTAGGCGAAGACGATTTTTTAAACCATTGATGCTCTTGTATAAAGGCCGCACCGCCGCGCGGCCAAATAGCCGGGCGCCGCCTTCAACCTACCCCAGAGTGCGACCGCTCGGCTATTTGCAGATGGGCGGCCGCTGCTCGTTAGCCGCGCTCTCCGTTTGTTGCATTGGAGAGATTCTCGTGGCTCTCCCTGTGTACACCCCGCGCCCAGCTATTGCGGACGGCAGCATACTCGGAAACAGTTTGTTAGCTGAGATTCCGCGGGACGTGACATGCGACACGACACTCGATTTGACTATCGCCGATACCAGCAGCTTCTGGCCGAAGCTGTCGGCGAGCAAAAACAGTTGGCCCTTATCCAGCTCCTGATCGAAGAGCGTGCCAGAGAACGGCTGGAAGCCCAGGGTGCTTCCGACAGGGCTGCGATGACAGCCGCGACCATCGCAACGGTGTTAGGCACATCGCGGGCTTGAGCGCCTCACGGACTTGCCGAGTGCAAGAGCTGGTCTCAGCGAGCTGGTACTCTCAGAAGGCGCGATGTGGGTGGAGGACGATCAAGTCAGTAATAGCCATCATTTCGAATCGCGAGGTGATGATGTTGCCGCAAAGCTGACGCCTATGCGGTTTTGTTGAATCCACGCGATGCTGCACTCCCGGACTGAAGAGTCCTTCGCCATAACCAGGCGAAAGCGCGCCGGCACGAACGCCGGGTTCGCGACGTCGATAGCCGCGCCCTCAGCAGAGATGTTGCGAACGACGCAACTTATCACCGAACCGCCTGCGGACACATAGGCCGGTTCGTTGATTTCCGTCCGCGGGTGCTTCCGCTTTTCTTCCACTGGCCAGCCGCCTCAGCTACTTTCTGCGGGGCTGCAAGCTTAGCGGAAAATATTTAAAGAATTCAAACTGACCCCTCCGCGTGAACGTTAGCAGGACGCCTTCTATTGCGCGTCGCGGCCTAGTCCAGCCCGCGCTCATGACTTAGGCGCACCATCTCAGTGATAAAGATCGCTTTTTGCTTCTCGTTCAGGCTTGCGAACAGCGGCTCCGCCGCATCGGCGACGTTGCGCTGGTCTACCGCGCGGTCGTTGAGGAACTGGGCTTCGTTCCGCATCTGCTCGATGATGTCGTCCGGGGGATCGCGCTTGGCCCGCGCAATCCTCAGGTTAAGGCGATCGGCACCATTGTGGCCTAGGTAGTGCATCGCGCTGTTGAACGCGTTCCAGTTCTTCTCCTGCTCCGCCGTGAGGTTTAGCTCCGCCTTGATCCGCTGGATATTGCCGTCGGTGTTGGAGACGATCTGTTCGGCCGTCAGTTGCGGCTCGCCGTCCTGCGTTAGCACCGCCGGCTTGGCGGCCTTGCCTGCCTTCGCTACTTTGGCGGCCTTTGGGGAAGCACTCTGCTTGGGAGCGGTTGGGGCACTCGGGGCCGGAGCTGCCTCCTGGCCGTTTTTGGCGACGCCCAATACGCCGGTGAACACGCCGACCACACCGCCGATGGCACCGCCGAGCACGCCCCCAACCGGTCCGGCAGCCCGGTTGCCCGCCTGCGCGCCCTGCTGGACGCCTTGTACTACCTGCGCATTTACCGCCGTGGGGACGCCGACGGCTAATGCAATGGCGGCAAACAAGCAGTGGAGCATCAGATGCGCGCGCGCGTTCGATGACGGACTGATCATTACTTGATCTCCATGGTCCCGGTCACGCCGGGTCACAGCTCGGGGGGACAACAGACCTTACCCCAGAGATTATCTTTCTCACGATGCACGAGTCTACCGCGCGGCTGTGTTTCTCCCACATCAGAAGCGTGCGCGAGGCCCGTTGGATGAAACCCGAAATCAGATGTGCCCGTGTTGCACCAAGCCTTCCAATCGCGCCGCCAATGTGTGCACTGCAATATTGCCAAACCTCCAAGCCGCCTGACTTCGGCAAAACGATAGGCGCGGCTCGGAACTGGTGTGGGAGCGGACTCGAACACAACGTTAGTTCTAGTTTGTCCGTGCCGTCATTTTCTCGACAGCCGCCATCAATTCTGCTCTGATCTCATCGATGAAATCTCCGAGCCTTCGCAATCACCTTCAGCGCGAAGTCAAGACGGACAAAAGAATTTGGCGCAGCAGAGAGGAATGTCATGTCACGTAGAAAGCTGTCTCGACGACAATTCGTAGCCGCTACTGCACTGTCATCCGCGGCCCTGATTACGGCACCCTATGTTCGAGGCGCTCATGCCGCCGGCAAACTGACGATGGGCTTCTGGGATCATTGGGTGCCGAACGCGAACAAGGCCTCTACCGATCTGGTCAATGAATGGGCCGCAAAGGAAAAGGTCGAGGTTTCGATCGATTACATCACGAGCCAAGGCAACAAGAATCTGGTTACCATTGCGGCGGAAGCCCAAGCCAAATCCGGGCACGACATCCTCGCGATGCCAACGTGGTGGCCGCACGCCAATTCCGACCTGCTGGAGCCCGTCAATGACATCATGGACCCGCTGATCAAGCAGAACGGCGACGTGAACGGTACGGTAAAATATCTGGGCCAACTGGATGGCAAATGGCTCGGCGTTCCCGCATGTATCGGCAGTCAGATCAAGGGCCCCTGCTCCCGCATCGACCTGATGAAGAAGTACGCCAATATCGACGTGCAGGAGATGTATCCCGCCGGCGCCGCGCCCAAAGCCGATAACTGGACGACAGACACATTCCTGAAGGCGGCGGAGGCCTGTCACAAGGGCGGATACCCCTTCGGCATCGGGCTCGGAGGAACAAGCGACTCCGTTGATACCGCCGGCGCGTTCTTTCAGGCCTTTGGCGCCCAACTCGTCGATGGCAAGGGCAACCTTACCGTAAAGACTGACGAGGTAAGGAAGGTGCTGGAATTCTACAAGAAGCTGATGCCCTTCCTCCCCGCCGATGTGACGGCCTGGGATGACTCCAACAACAACAAATGGCTGTTCGCCGGCAAGGGGGCGCTGATCATGAATCCGCCAAGCGCCTGGGCGGTCGCGAAACGTGACGCGCCCCAGGTCGCGGAGCAGTGCTGGACGCACGGCTTTCCGGCGGGACCGAAAGGCAGGTTTGCGCCATTCCTGCCCTACTTCTGGACCACGTGGAACTTCTCCAAGAACAAGGAAGCTGCGAAGAGCCTGCTGGTGTTTCTGTCGCAGCCGGCTTCGGTCGAGAAGCTTGTGATCGCCAGCGGAGGCTATGACCTCCCCGCCTTCGAGAAGCTGACAACACTGAAGGTTTGGGCTGAGGAACAGCCGCCCAAGGGCACGCTCTACCACTATCCCAACCCGCACCAGCATCAAACGTTGTCGATCGCCGCTTCGCCGGCCCCTCCCAAGATAGCCCAACAGATCTACGCGCAAGCCATCCCGACAAAAATGTGCGCGAGATATTTCCAGGGCGAACCGATGGAGAAGACGTTGGCCTGGGCGGAAGGCGAGTGCGAAGGCTTCATGCGCAGCTAAGCAGGTGATTGGTATCCGCATCGGCCGTGCTTACAGCGGCCGATGCGGTGCCCGCCCTGAGCTAGGTTCACCAAAGAAGCCGGCGCATAGCCGGCTTCTCACGAGTGATGAAATCGCAAGGAATATCCCTCATGGTTGATGTCGCATTTCAGCCCAATCGTATTGCCGGCGCGGCGAACCCACGCAAGCGGGCGAGCTTGCGGACGGCGCTGAAGCGGAAATCAACTGCCGCATTTCTGATGACGCTGCCCTTGATCATCCTGGTGGGGGTATTGGTCGTCTATCCGGCCTTTTATTCGTTGCATCTGGCTACCTTGAACAAGTCGATGCAGCGTTTTATCGGGCTTGGAAACTTTCAGTTCCTTTTCAAGCGTGACACGTTTTGGCTGGTTGTCGAGCAATCCTGCATCTTTGCGATAACGGCGGTCATCTTCAAAGCGCTGCTCGGCTTCATCGTCGCCCATTTCGTTCACAACATTCCGGCCAAGGGTCAACGCAAATGGCGCGGCATGCTGCTGGTGCCGTGGGTCATTCCGCCGGCCATGAGCACGCTGGCCTGGCTCTGGCTGTTCGATCCCTCTTATAGTGCGTTCAACTACACTCTTGCGTTTTTTGGCATCGGCCCGATCGCGTGGACCGGCGATGCCAACTGGGCTCGCTTCACCGTAATTCTCGTCAACATCTGGTATGGCGCACCGTTCTTCATGATCATGTATCTGGCGTCGCTGAAATCAGTGCCTGACCAACTTTATGAGGCTGCGGCAATCGATGGCGCCAATTGGTGGCAGCGAATCTGGTTCGTAACTTTGCCGATGATGCGCAACATCATAGCGATCACCACTCTTTTCTCCCTGATCGTCACCTTCGCCAACTTCGATATCGTGCGCATTCTCACCTCCGGCGGTCCGATCGATCACACCCACATCTTCGCCACCTGGGCATTCAAGATCGGCATCGAAGGCAGCGACATTCCGCTCGGCGCCAGTGTCTCGTTGTTCATGTTTCCAATACTCGCAATCGCGGCGTTCTTCATCCTGCGCGATATCAACAAACGTGGGAATGAGGCATGACCAGCACCGTTGTGATCGACAAGGCCGCGCCGACCCGCAACGTCAAGTATGGCAGCATGAGTCGCGACCGCACTTGGGCGCTTCGCTGGTCTTATTTTTTCCTGACCTTGTTCGCCATATTCTCGCTGGTGCCGCCGCTTTACATGCTCATCACTTCGCTCAAGAGCAGCGCAGAGATTTCCGCGGCGACGAACCCGTGGTGGGTATTCCATCCGACGCTGCAAAATTACGTCGAGCTATTGTCGTCCAATCAGTTTTTAACATTCTTCCGGAATTCGGCGTTGGTCTCGATCTTCGTGGTAACCATCACGATGCTCATCAGCGTACCCGCTGCGTTCGCGCTTTCCCGCATGCGCTTCTGGGGCTCGGCGACGCTCGCCACTGGCGTGTTCCTGACTTACCTCATTCCGGACACGCTGCTGTTCCTCCCTCTCTTCAAAATGTTCGCCGTATTTGGCGACTGGACCGGCATCCAGCTGATCAATCGCTGGTACGTGCTTCTGATTGTTTATCCTACGCTGACGGTTCCGTTCTGTACCTGGATCATGATCGGTTACTTCGCGTCGATCCCGAAGGAGCTCGATGAGGCAGCCATCATCGATGGGGCATCGTGGTTTCAGACGCTGACACGGATCTTCATCCCGGTAGCGCTGCCTGGCCTGATCGCGGCCACCATTTTCGCGTTCACCGTCTCCTGGGCGCAATTTTTGTATCCCCTGGTGTTTACGACCTCGACCGACCAATTGGTGCTGCCGGTCGGCATCATCACCACCTTGATCAAAGGCGATGTCTTCAATTGGGGACAGATCATGACAGGCGCCCTGCTCGGCGCCGCGCCGCCGCTGATCATTTATGCGTTCCTGATGGACTATTACATCGCCGGACTAACCGCCGGCGCCACAAAGGGCTGAATTCATGGCTGACGTTACGTTGCGAAAGGTTGTCAAACGTTACGACGAGGTCGAGGCCGTGCGCGGCATCGATCTGGACATAGCCGACAAGGAGTTTGTGGTGCTGGTGGGTCCGTCCGGATGTGGCAAGTCCACAACGCTGCGAATGATCGCAGGACTGGAAGACATCACGGACGGCGACATCATGATCGGCGGCGACGTAGTCAATGACGTGCCGCCCAAGGACCGCGACATCGCAATGGTGTTCCAGAACTATGCGCTCTACCCGCACATGACGGTGGCGGAAAACATGTCCTTCGGATTGCGGCTGAAGCACTACCCCAAAGCCGAGATCAAGACTCGCGTTACCGAGGCGGCCCGGATGCTCGACATCACCGACTTGATCGACCGCAAGCCGAAACAGCTTTCAGGGGGCCAGCGCCAGCGGGTTGCGATGGGCCGTGCCATCGTACGCAACCCCAAAGTGTTTCTATTCGACGAACCATTGTCCAACCTTGATGCCAAGCTCCGTGTCCAGATGCGGATCGAAATCAAGAAAGTGCACCAGAAGGTTCGGACCACCACGGTCTACGTCACTCACGACCAGATCGAGGCGATGACGCTAGCTGACAGGGTCGTGGTGATGAATCACGGGCGAATTGAACAGATCGGTACGCCGAACGATCTCTACCACAGTCCTGCCACCCGATTTGTCGCTGGTTTCATCGGCTCGCCCGCGATGAACTTCATCCCGTGCACGCTGGAGGACGTCGGCGGTAAACTGCACATACGTCTAACCGATCGCATTTCCTTCCCACTGCCTCCCGGCCGCGCGGCGCGATATGGACAGGTGGCTCGAAACGAGAAGTTGGTACTTGGGATCCGACCGGAGCACATTACTGAAGCTAAGAATTATCCCGAACCGGGTGTGGAGACTTTCGAGGCGGTGCTCGACGTCATAGAGCCAATGGGAATGGAGACGCTGATCTACTTCATCGTCCAAGGCGAAGAAATCTGCGGGCGCGTCAATCCCAATGCCGGCGCCCGCGCGGGTGCGCCGCTTCGATTGGCAGTGGACCTGAACAATATGCACCTGCTAAACGAGGTCACCGGCGTCGTAATCTGACGCTGGAAAAAGACCAACCGTTGGGCAAGGGGCGGAAATGGCTACCAACAAGAAGAAAATTTTTGTCACCGAATCGATGTCGCTGCCAGGACGAGCTCTGTTGAGGGAGCGGGACGACATCGAACTGGTGGAATTTCCGAACATGATTTCCGCTGCGGACTTTGCAGCGATGCTGAAGCAGCAGGCACCGGTTCACGGTGTAGCGCTCGGCGGTACTCGCTTCGGTGAGCCGGAACTCCAGGCTTCAGAAGACATGAAGGTGGTGACGCGAATTGGGGTTGGCTACGATGCGGTCGATGTCCCGGCCTTGAGCCGACGCAAGATCCCGCTGATGGTGGCAGGGACGGCAAATTCCCCGTCGGTTGCCGAGCAAGCCTTGTTCATGATGTTGACCTTGGCCAAGCGGGCCGTCGAGATGCATTCGATCGTTAAGGAAGGCAAATGGGGCCACCGTTTGGGCATGTTGCCCTACGATCTGTTCGGCAAGACGGTGCTGATCGTGGGTTTCGGCCGCATCGGCACAAGAACCGCGAAGCGCTGTCTCGCCATGGAAATGAGCGTTCTCGTCTATGATCCGTACAAATCTGCTGCGGACATCAAGGCAGCGGACTGCGAATCCGTCGCCGATCTCGATGCCGCACTGCCGCGGGCCGATTTCGTCAGCATCCACTGCCCGAAGACCGCCGAAACAGTCGGAATGTTCAATGCCGCCCGCTTGGGACTAATGAAACCGACAGCCTATCTGATCAATACCGCGCGCGGCGGAATCGTTGATGAGCCAGCGCTGCACGGCGCGCTGGTGTCCGGCGCGCTTGCAGGCGCCGGGCTCGACGTTTTCGAGCAGGAGCCTCCTCCATCAGGCCATTCGCTGTTCGATCTGCCTAACGTGATCATGGCCCCCCACGTCGCGGGCGTCACGCGTGAAGCAGTCGATCGCATGAGCGAGCAGACTGCGCGCAATATCCTCAGCGCCCTTGACGGCCAGCCAATCCGCCAGAACGTCATCAATCAGGACGTGCTCGGCTGACCTGCCTTAGCCTACAATCTCGCCTTTGCGCTCATCGTTTTCAGGGGGTACCAACATGGCCTTCAGCGAATACGGCAGCTATGACGGCATCGGTCTGGCCGAACTCGTCAGAAAAAAGAAGGTCAGCGCGAGGGAGTTGCTCGACGAGGCCATCGCGCGGACTGCCAGGGTCGATCCCCAGATCAATGCGGTGGTCGTAAAACATTACGAATACGCAGAGAGCCAAATCGAAAGCGGGCTTCCTTCTGGTCCGTTCACCGGTGTGCCGTTTCTGCTGAAGGATCTCGAATTGCTTAAGGGCACCCGCACCACTTCCGGCGCGAGCCTGCATAAGGACAATGTTGCCGATCATAACAGCACTCTGTCGCAACGATTCCTGGCTGCGGGCGTGACCATCTTCGGGAAGACATCCACGCCCGAGTTCGGACTGATGCCGACAACGGAATCCCGCTTGTTTGGTCCGACTCGAAATCCATGGAATCCTGCGCACTCCTCCGGCGGCTCGTCCGGTGGCGCGGCGGCGGCTGTTGCGGCGCGCGTTCTTCCTGTGGCGCATGCGACTGACGGCGGCGGCTCGATACGCATTCCGGCCTCCGCATCGGGCGTGTTTGGGCTTAAACCAACCCGCGCCCGAACTCCGACCGGGCCCGACCGCGGCGAAGGCTGGAGCGGATTTTCCTGCGGTCACGTTGTGAGTATCAGCGTGCGTGATAGCGCGGCGATGCTCGACGCGATCCACGGCCCTGAGCTTTCGAGCCCCTATGTTGCGCCTGCACCGGAGCGGCCTTTCCTGGAGGAGGTCGGCCGGGATCCTGGCCGCCTGCGAATTTCGTTTACGGACAAATCCCCGTACGGCGAGCCCATTGATGCCGAAATAGCTGCCGCGACGCGAGAGATTGCGGCGCTGCTTTCGAAGCTCGGCCATCATGTCGAGGAGCGCGCGCCCTCTCTTGCGGTCGATCCCGCGGTAGTGATGTCGACGATCGTGGCAGCGAACACCGCGCTCAACGTACGACTTGCCGAGCAGCGCTTTGGACGAGCGATGACGGATCGGGATTTCGAAACATTGACGCTTGCAAGTGCGCACAATGCGCAAAAGGCCTCCGCGACCGATTATGTGGCCGCCCAACTCGGCGCTTTCCAGATCTCCCGCACGTTGGCCACCTTCTTTGAAGGCTGCGACGTGTTCCTCTGCCCCACACTTTGCTCGCCGCCTCTGCGAATCGGCGAACTTAACTCAATGGCGGAAGATCTGTCACATATCGCCCCCACTCTGCGGCGCTACATGCCTGCAACATCGATGTTCAACATGTCAGGACAGCCAGCCATGTCGGTGCCGTTGGCTTGGAATCAAGCCGGGCTGCCACTTGGGATGATGTTCTCTGCCCGCTTCGGTGACGAGGCGACTTTGTTTCGGTTGGCCGCCCAACTCGAAAAGGAGCGACCGTGGCGCGCCAAATTGCCGGGTATAAGCGCCTAACAGACAAAACTCAGCCTTATTCGCCAGCGCTACTGCCGGGTAGCAATCGCGGCAGTCAGCTGTTCAACAAGCGCGGAGGCAGAGCCTTTGAATCAGAGCGACCCGACTGACCACGCCTTGGCGGCCATCGCCAGTATGCTCGATGAACCCGAAGCCAATCGTGTAGCTGACAAGCCGGCAGCCCCGGACACGCCGGCCCCGCTCGGGTCAACGAGCACGCCGGATGGTTATTGCAGGATTGGGCCGGGACCGATCGCTGCGATCCGTTTTAGATGGACCGTCCGTCGTGGCGACGACGGCCAGTATTACGTGGACGAGACAATCGGCGAAAACTCGTTGCCAGTCGTGATGGGCCCCATGAGAGGGGAAGAAGCGATCGCGTTCGTGGATGATCGCGAGAGCGAAGCGCGGCGTCGCTTTGAGGTGCTTAGAGCGGAAATGGCTGGGCGTGGCGCGGCGGCGACTTTGGTCCGCAGGGATGGCGGCGAGAGCTAGACCCCTGATTCCTCCCGCAGGCTGGGCTGCCGTCATTCGCAGCCTGTCGCTGTGTCCAATTTGTTCCCGAGCGCAGAAATTGACGTGTCAACAACGACTTTCCTAGTTGGAACGGTCAATGCGGCACATCGTTGTGGAGGTAACGAAGCTCCGGCGGATGTGAGGCAAAGATGAGTGACAAAAACCGCAACGCCTTGCTTCTGGTCGTTCCAATTCTGATCGCGCTGGTCTTGGTCTTCTTGATCTATGATCCGTTCCATATACTCAGCGACAACCCTGAGCGCACTGGAACAGGCTTCGTCCATGTGCCGGTGTGGCTTTGGTTCGTCGGAGTGGGCATACTCGGCGCGGTCATGGCCTATGGCATTTCACAAGGCCGCCGGCGAACCCGGTCAGAAGCCAACACCACCCAGAATGCAACCGGTGAGCTTTACCGAAGCGAGGAAAGCGGTCGTCGAAGTCAACGGCTGCCCTGAACCCATCTGAACGTCCTTGCGGTCCAGCTAGGCGTCGACCTTTGCTGAGTATTCGGCGTCGGTAACGTGCTCCATCCACGTCGCGTGGCTGCCATCGAGCGACTCCTGGATCGCAATGTGAACCATGCCCGTGCTCGGCGCGCCGCCGTGCCAGTGCTTTTCTCCCGGCGGGATCCAAACCACATCGCCCGCCCTGATTTCGCGCACCGGCTCACCTTGGGTTTGGAATCGGCCGACGCCTGAAATGACGTAGAGGGTCTGACCGAGCGGATGCGTGTGCCACGCCGTGCGTGCTCCTGGCTCGAAGGCGACGCGATTCGCAACGACCCTGGCAGGCGATTGCGCCGCGATAATCGGATCCTGCCAAACTGCTCCGGTGAAGTTTTCTGCCGGTGCCCGGCGCGTCGGCCGCGATCCAGCGACATGGATTTGCATTGAGTTCCTCCTGCAAGGTGCAGTTGTGTGCGACGATTATTTCTTTGAATTCACGTAACGCGCCTTGGTTTCGGCGTTCATGGGATAGAGGCCCGGCAACACGGCTCCTCCGTTTACCTCCTGGACGATCCAGGCTTCCATTCGCTCTTGCTCGGCCCCTTCGGCTAGGATGACATCCAGGAATGCTTTCGGAATCACGACCGCACCGTCCTGATCGGCCACGATTATATCGTTGGGGAAGATAGCGACGCCACCGCAGCCGATCGGTTCGCCCCAACCGACGAACGTCAGGCCCGCAACCGAAGGCGGTGCAGCGAAGCCGTCGCACCAAACCGGCATACCTGTGCCGAGCACGCCTTCGAGATCGCGCACGACGCCGTCGGTTACCAGCGCGACCACCCCTCGCTTGACCATGCGCGCGCACAGAATGTCTCCGAAAATACCGGCATCGGTGACACCCATGGCATCGACAACGGCGATGCATCCTTCGGGCATGGCTTCTATGGCAGTCCGGGTTGAAATCGGCGATGACCATGACTCAGGTGTCGCCAGATCCTCCCGCGCCGGAACAAAACGCAGCGTGAAGGCTGGCCCGACCAGCCGCCGCTGTCCCGGCCGCAACGGTCGTGAGCCCCGCATCCAAACGTTTCGCAGCCCCTTCTTTAGCAGGACCGTGGTGATAGTGCCGGTGGACACACGCGAAAGGGTCTCGATCGTTTCAGGGGTCAGGGACATCGAAAAAAGCACTCCGGCGGGGGATTGATCAGCCGCCGCATCTTGCGGCGCAGAGCTACCGCGTCAAGTCCGGGGGTAGCGATGATCGCGTGACAAGCCCGCCTTATTGCGCGAAAAGGCGTGTCCCGCGAGTTTGGTCCCATGGTAGAGCTTTCCCCACCGCGTATTCTGCCCAGCGGCGACAGCGCCTTGACGGTCGAATTCAGCCGGAAAATCGATGACGCCGCAAACCAGCGGGTTTTGGCGCTCGATCGTACGCTTGCCAGCGAGAACGTCCGGGGCGTGACGGAAACGGTGCCAACGTATCGATCGCTGCTGGTGCACTACGACCCCGTGGCGATCGGTTTTGACGTTCTGGCTGAAAAGCTGGTTTCGTTGGCGCAGCGGCCGGCTCCTGCCAGCACCAAGCGACGCCGCTGGCGCATTCCGGTGGTTTATGGCGGGGAGCATGGCATCGACCTGGAGGATGTCGCCAAGGCGCTCCGCACCACACCTGACGATATCGTCGCGCGGCATGTCGCAGGCCACTACCGCGTTGCGATGATAGGTTTCACCCCGGGCTGGTCTTACCTCAGTGGCCTTGAGGAGTCGCTCCACCTACCCAGACGGCAAAACCCCCGAGTGCTAACACCAGCCGGCACGGTCTCCATAGGTGGGGTGCAGACCGGGGTGCAATGCCTCGCCGGCCCAAGCGGCTGGCACCTGCTGGGACGAACCGCGGTTCGAACGTATCAGCTCCATCGTGAACCGACCTTCTTGCTCGAACCCGGTGACGACGTGACATTTTCGCCAGTCGATGCCCGGACCTTTGAGGAGCAGGATCGCGCCGCCGAACGCGGCGAGGTCGTCGCCGAGTTGATCGCTGCATGAGTAAGCTCGTCGTTTCCAAGATCGGGCCCGCAAGTTCGGTTCAGGACGGCGGCCGTCACGGTGCCCAGCGCTATGGTCTGACCCCGAGCGGTGCGATGGACCGGCTTGCGCTCGCCGCCGCCAACACACTCGTCGCAAATCAACCGCTTGCGGCAGCGATCGAAATAGGCCCGTTCGCAGCGCATTTCGAGGCCCGACAAGGAGCCGTGCGCATCGGTCTGGCAGGTGCGTGGCGCAAAGCCGAGATTTCCGGTCGCGCCGTCGCATCGAATTGCTCGATGACGCTGGCTCAGGGTGAGACCCTGACCTTGGATTTTGCCCGCGGGGGCTCTTTCAGCTATCTCGCGATCGAAGGCGGGATCGCGGGCGAGTCCATGTTTGGCAGCCTGGCCGTGAATGCGCGCGCCGGACTTGGCAGCCCCTATCCGCGTCCACTGCAGGTCGGAGACGAACTGCAAGCTACCTATGCGAGCGGCACCATCGAGCGTCGCATCGACCTTCCTGCGCCGAAAGAGGCTCCTATCCGGCTCGTATTGGGGCCGCAGGACGACGAGTTTAGCGAGGCGGCAATCAGGCTGTTTCTCGACAGCGAATGGAAAATATCGGCGACCAGCGATCGCATGGGGTACCGGCTTGAAGGCCCAAAAATTGAGCACCTCCACGGTCACAACATCGTCTCGGACGGGACGGTGAACGGTAGCATTCAAGTACCCGGGAACGGCGCGCCGATCGTGCTGATGCCGGACCGCGGCACGACCGGCGGATACCCCAAGATCGCAACCGTAATCTCGGCTGATCTGGGGCGGTTCGCTCAGACGCCGCCGGGCACGATTTTCAAGTTCAACGCCGTCAGCATGGCGGAGGCGCAAGAGGAAGCGCGCAGGTTCACCCAGCTCCTGCGCAACCTGCCCGATCGGCTCCGCTCGATGGAACATGTGGATCTCAACATCGATGCGCTAAGAGATGCTAACGTCGCCGGCGCCGCGGTCAGCGCTGTTGACGCGACCACATGGCAAATTCAACCGGCGGCGAGCGCAGTGCCGCACGACTGACGTCGATCTGCTCAAGGGGATACAAGATGAAGACTGTCGACCTGAACTGCGATCTTGGCGAAGGGTTTGGCGCTTGGGAGATGGGCAACGACGCAGCCATGATCGAGCTTGCCACCTCCGTCAACATCGCTTGCGGCTTCCATGCGGGAGACGCGGACATCATGCGCCGGACCGTGGAACTTGCTAAGGCACGGGGGGTCAGCATTGGCGCCCATCCAGGCTACCGCGATCTTCACGGGTTCGGCCGCCGGCCCGTGCTGGGCCTGAAAGCATCGGAGATCGAGAATCTTGTCGCCTACCAGATCGGCGCACTCCAGGCGATTGCCACCGCGGCGGGTCACAAGGTGACCCACGTCAAAGCGCATGGGGCGCTCTCCAACGTCGCCTGCGACGATGACATGACCGCCAAGGCAATAGCCTCGGCGATAAAGGCGGTCGATCCGAATCTGGTCTTTGTGGTGCTAGCCAATTCTCGTCTGGTGCAGGCGGGTGAAGCGGCCAATCTGCCGATGGTGCATGAGGTGTTCGCGGACCGCGCCTACGAGGATGACGGTTCGCTGGTGTCCCGCCGCAAACCCGGCGCGGTGCTGCATGATGCGGACGCGATCGCGCAACGTGTCGTGCGGATGGTGGAGGATGGCGCGGTGATCTCGGTGACAGGCAAGGCAATCAAAATGCGCACCGACACCGTATGCATTCACGGGGATACCCACGGAGCCGTCGATATCGGAAAACGTGTGCGGCAGGCGCTCAAGGACGGCGGCATCGAAGTCGCACCGTTCAAGAGAACGAACTAGCCGGGCTAGAACGGGTGAATCGAGAGCGTGCCGAACACGATCGCAGCGATCACGGCGAACGCGCCATACATCGCCGCTAGATGCAAACCTGTTCCTTTCCGAGTGAAGGAACGCGCATAAAGGTGAAGGCGGGCTTCTGCCGACAACCCGCGCATGCTCGATCTCAAACGCTGCATCGCTTGGCAGTTGAGCCCCGTTCGCGGGCAGACACAAGATGCCCCCGGAAATAGCGACGCAAAGGCTTTTTGAGAGTCCTAAATCAGTGGGAAATTCTCCGTCGAGGAGAGTTGCGAGAATTATTTTCGTTCAGAGTGGAACCACTACGAAGCGGCTAGTAGACGTCTTGCTGGAACCTTCCCTGCTTCTTGAGTTCGGTGACGAACAGCACCGCTTCATCAGTGCTGCGGGCGCCGAACTGCGCGACGATATCGACCAGGGCCCGTTCGACATCTTTCGCCATCCGCTTGGCATCACCGCAGACATAGATGTGAGCGCCTTCAGCCACCCATGTCCACAGATCACGGCCGACCTCTCGCATCCGATCCTGCACATAGAACTTCTTGTCGCCGTCGCGCGACCACGCCAGGGACAAGCGGGTCAGGAGTCCCGACGTTTTCATGCCGTTTAATTCTTCGGAATAGAAGAAATCGCAGTCGCTACGTTGGTGACCGAAGAACAGCCAGTTCTTGCCGGCCGCGCCGGTTGCCTGGCGATCGAGGAGGAAAGCCCGGAACGGCGCGATCCCGGTGCCCGGACCGATCATGACGATCGGCAATGTCGGGTCGGACGGCAGGGCGAAGCCGTGTGCCTTTTGGACATAGACTCTGAGCTGATCGCCCGGGTTGATGCGCTCTGCCAGGAATGTGGAGGCCAATCCAAGGCGTTTGCGCTTGCCTACCACGTAGCGGACGCAGTCAACCGTCAGGGACAGCTTGCCCGGGGTTGCGTTGTGGGAAGAAGAGATCGAATAGAGCCGTGGTTGCAGTGGCTCCAACGCTTCGACAAATGCCTCGGGATGTGGGCGGACGCCCGGAAATTTCTGCAGGGCGGCCATGACGTCGAGCGTCGCTGCGTCGCCATCGGGATCCTCACCTTGCGCCAGGGCCCGGGCCTTCTCGCGCGTGGCGCCCCCGCTGATGAACGATAACAGCTCGAACAGCGAGTCCGGCGCTGGCGACAGCGACAGATCTTCGGTCAATGCTTCGCGCAATGATTTACCATTTATATCGGTCGTATGCGACGCGCCAAGCAGAGCGATGATCTGATCCACTAACCCGAGTTCGTTGCGGGCAAAGATCCCGAACGAGTCGCCAACGACATAGTCTAGACCGCTGCCACGAAGCTCGAAATCGACGTGCCAGGTTTCCTTTTCGGACCCTGCCTTGTTGAGCAAACGGCGCGACACAAACGTTGCAGCCACTGGGTTATCCCGCGAACGCCCGGGTTGGTCAGCGATCCGGGCTGGCGCAGCCGCAGGCAACAGCGGCCCAGGTCGAGAGACAGGAGGCGCTTGGTCCAGCTCCTCGTGCAGCGCTTTGAGCATCCGAGCGGTTTGCTTGCCGCCGGGTACGCAGAGGTTGAGACGCGCCTCCACCCTGCTCGCGATCGCCTCCGAATAGTCGTGGCAGTTGTACCCGCACTGGCCGCAATCCTGCTGCGCCATTGCAGCCATCATCCGGCTGCGCAGCGGGTGACCTTCGGCGAGCTTCATGCGCTCGGCAATCGGCATTGTCTGGTCGTGCCAGGGTGCATCCGAGCTCTCAGTTTCCACGGTGGTGGCTTGCACGACCGGGGTACCCTGCTCTATTGCCGGCGACGATAATCCATCCCCTGACAGCAACCCGGCAAAGAAGCCGTTGAGCCACGAGCGTTGTGCTTCGGAAAACGGCGCGCTGGACGGGATGATCTCGACCTTTGCAGGCCGCGTCATCTGATTCATGTGGCGGCCTCCGCGTCCGCCAGCCTGCGCAAGGCTTCGGCATCGTACCGGCGCGCAAATGTCAGGAACCGCTCGTCCGGTGAGGCGCGGTGAACCAGATAGGCTCGCAGCAACTTCTCGACGGTTTTTGGGGCATCCTCGGCTTTGATGTCGCGATAAACCTCCTGCCCGAGATCGGCGTCGGGGCCAAATCCACCACCAGCGAACAGGTGATAGCCCTCCACGCTATCGTCCCCCTCACCCACAGCGACCTTGGCGGCGATCAGCCCGATATCGCTGATGTAGTGCTGTGCGCAGGAATGATGGCACCCGGTAAGATGAATGTTCAGAGGCGTGTCGATCGGAACCCGCGACTCGCACCAATCCCCTATCTCGCCGGCATGACGCTTGGTATCGGATGCCGCGAATTTGCAGCCGGAATTACCGGTGCAGGCGATCAGACCCGCGCGAATCTGCGTTGCCTTGGTCGAAAGTCCGATCGCTTCGATCGCCGCCGCCGCTACTGCGACGTTCTCGTCGGGCACGCCGGAAATCAAAAGATTCTGCCACACCGTAAGCCGGATATCGCCGTCGCCGAGATCGTTTGCGATCTTTGCCAGCCCACGCATCTGGTCGCAGGTCATCTTTCCTACCGGCAGCGCGACTCCGATCCAGTTCAGACCGGCCTGTTTCTGGCGGTGAACGCCAATATGCGCCATGCGGTCGGAAGCCGCTCGGGGCTCAAGCGCCTCCGGCGGAACGCGGGTAAACGCGTGACCCAGCCTTTCCTCGACAAACACCAAAAATCGTTCGATGCCGATCCGATCGATGACATATTTCAAACGAGCCTTCAGCCGGTTCGTGCGATCGCCGAGTTCGATGAATATTCGCACGATGGCATCGGCGACTTTGGTCGCCTCGGCGGGCCTGACCACAATACCAGTCGCCTTCGCAAAATCCCTATGGCCGGTGATGCCTCCAATACCTAAGCTAAACCACACGCCAGGTTCGACGCCGTATCCGTCCTTCACCTCGACTGCCGCGAAAGCGATATCGTTGGTGTCTTCAAGGACGGCAATTCGCCCCGCTCCATCGAAGGCGACGTTGAACTTGCGTGGCAGTCCCGTCAGCGAGCGGTCGTTGAGAACGTGATAATGCCACGCGCGGGCATAGTCGCGGGTATCGATCAGTTCCTGAGGATCGATTCCAGCGGTCGGCGTGCCCGTGACGTTGCGAATGTTGTCAGCGCCGGAGCCGCGCGAACACAGGCCAAGGTCCTGAATGCCTTCGATCAATGAAACCGCATGTTTCGGCGGGACTTCGCGAACCTGCAGATTGGCTCGAGTGGTGACGTGGCAATACGGCCCGCATAGGCGCTGGGCAAGATCGGCGATGCCTGAGAACTGCCAATGCTTGATGATGCCGTTGGGCATCCTCAGGCGGCACATGTAGGAGTCCTGGGTCGGCGCGACATAAAACAGGCCGTAGTAACGCCAGCGAAAGTTATCCGCAGATGATGGGGCTGTGTTCTCGTGGGCCTGCTGGGTTAGACGGTGATAGGCGTCGAACGGGTGTTGTTCACGCTTGAACTTTTCCTGGTCCGAAAGTTTCTTGCCCGCCGCGATGACCGTATCCTGCGCGACAATGTGCGCGGCATCCGGCCCGAGGGCTTCCGGCCTCACTTTGCTTGCGCTCGCCCGGCCAAGGCTTTGTCCAATCCGATTGAGTTGCAGGCCGGTGGTAAAACCTTCGAGGTATCGTTTCTGCTCGTCCGTAAAGTCGGCGACGGTTTCGATCATCATGACGCTGACGAAGCTCCTGCAGCCACCTCCGTGGCTTCAACGGTGGAATGTGTGTGCCGCCCAAATCGACTCGGCACTTCAAGCCGGCCTGATTAAGAGAGCGGTCCACCAGCCTCGTTGCTGCGGAAGTCCATCGTGGACGTGGGCCAGCGATCTGCGGCGACCGACCCGCAGTGCAACATACAAGTTGTGTGCCACGCGGGAGGGCGCTGCTATTTCTTGCTATTTCAATGGTTTGGTCGCGAATGTGAAAGCTGCTCTTTTGCCAGGCTGGGCAATCGAAGGCGGCTCGCTCAAAAATTAGACGGGAGCATCCACCCGAGGTCGCACGCCCCGGAAAGCCTAGGATTTCTGGCGGCCGATCACGAACGATGCCAAATATGCCGCGACATCGTTGGATTCAAATGCCGGACCGGTGAAGGCTCCGATCCTACCGGGCGCAGCGCTCTCGCCGTTCCGAACCAGTGCGGCGTCGTAAAGGTCGGGCCTGAACACAGCCATCGCCGTCCTGAGTGCCTCAGGACTGAGCGAACTTTGCCCCCAGCGGATCATTTGCGCGTATAGCCACGCGGCCTGGACGGGATCTGGTCTGGCTGCATCTTCCCGCCCCAGCAGCAAATAGCTGCTGCTTTCTCGCAATGCACCCTCAGGGGAAATCTTGAGCCTTCCATCGAGCGTGCGCTGGATGATCTCGGCATCTACCCCTATCCGCTCCGGCCGCGCCAGGATGCGCGCGGCTTCGGCCCGATTTTCGGGCTGCTCGATGAATTCGGCGGCGCGGAATGCGGCGCGAACCAGCGCCGCAACAATTTGTGGATTTTTTTCCGACCAGTCCTGCCTCAGCGCCAGAACCTTTTCCGCCGCACGTTCCAGAATGTCCGAGACGAAATGCAGGATGTGACCGACGCCCAGATCGACCGCGACCGAATTCCAGGGCGCACCCACGCAGAACGCATCCACATGGCCATTGGCAAGGCTATCCACCATGTAAGGAGGCGGCAGCACCACGAGACGCACGTCCTCATCGGGGTCTACGCCGCCCGCTGCCATCCAGAACCGCAATTGATAATTGTGGGTCGAGAACGGAAACGTCATTGCAAAGGTCAGAGGGTCCGCGCCGTCCTTGCGCCGCGTGGCCACCACTCGCGCCAGCGCCCGCGCGGTGGCCATGGGATCCGTGCGGCCATTCTCGATCTCGCTCATTATCGCTGCGTGCAGCGAGGTCGAGACCGTGATCGCATTGCCGTTGAGCCCGAGATTGAACGGGGCGGCGATCGGCACTTTGACGTGCCCGATGCCGAGACTGGAAGCGATTGCCACAGGCGCGAGCAGATGCGCGGCGTCGAACAATCCTATGTTCAGCTTGTCGCGCACGTTCGACCACGACACCTCCCGCACCAACGTGACTTCCAGTCCCTCCGCCTCCGTGAATCCCTTGTCGACAGCGAGGATCAATGCTGCTGCATCGACCAGTGGAATAAAGCCTATGCAAAGCGGTCTCGTCATTTCAGCAACTGCGATGCGGTCAGGATCGACTGAGCAATCTCGGCCATCTTCTTTTTCTCGTGCATTGCCGTGGACCGAAGCAGGACATAAGCCTCCTCCTCCGTCAGGCCTTTCAGCTTCATCAAAATTCCTTTTGCGCGATCAATGACCTTGCGGTCTTCGAGTGCAGTTTTGGTCCGCTCGAGCTCATCCTGCAGCTTCGCAAAGGCGTTGAAACGTGAAATGCACAGATCGAGAATCGGCTTGATGCGCTCCTTCTTCAGTCCATTGACGATATAGGCCGAAACGCCGGCGTCCACCGAAGCCTGAATCGATGCCGCGTCGCTCTGGTCGACGAACATCGCGATCGGTCGGCGTACCGCTCGGCTGACCTGGAACATCTGCTCCAGCACGTCCCGGCTGGGGTTTTCCAGATCGATCAGGATGACGTCAGGGTCGAGAGCATAGATTCGGGCGAGCAGATTCTGCATTTCGCCGATGTGGGAGACGCCAGTGAAGCCTGCTTCCCGGAGACCCTCCTCGAGGATGGCAGCGCGGACCGGGCTCTCGTCGACAATCACTATTTTGGGGGACGACTCGGCGGACATCGGCCACTCGCTTCCGGTAGGCATTGATAGCACGGCGGACCGCGGCGCAAAGCCTTGTATTTACGGGCGATTGAGACTAGCTCGTTGCTGTCAATCAGGCAGATCGAACATGCAAGAGGCCGCCGCGCCGAAAGTCAGCTTTGTTTCGCTTGGATGCCCCAAGGCGTTGGTGGATTCCGAGCGCATCATCACGCGGTTGCGGGCCGAAGGTTATGAACTGGCCCGCAAGCACGTTGGTGCAGACCTCGTCATCGTCAATACCTGCGGCTTTCTCGACAGTGCAAAGCAGGAGTCACTTGGAGCGATCGGCCAGGCCATGGCCGAAAACGGCAAGGTGATCGTGACCGGCTGCATGGGCGCGGAACCCGAGCAGATCGAGGCCGCTTATCCCGGCGTGCTCTCGATCACCGGGCCTCAGCAATATGAAAGCGTGCTCGCCGCTGTCCACCGTGCGTTGCCGCCGGTCCACAATCCTCATCTGGATCTGGTGCCGCCACACGGCATCAAGCTGACGCCGCGGCACTATGCTTATTTGAAGATTTCAGAGGGATGCAACAACCGCTGCAGCTTCTGCATCATACCGAAGTTGCGCGGCGATCTCGTTTCACGACCAGCCAATGACGTACTTCGCGAGGCGGAAAAGCTTGTCGCCGCCGGGGTAAAGGAACTGCTGGTCATTTCGCAGGACACTTCGGCTTACGGCGTCGACGTGAAATATGCCGCGAGCGCATGGAAGGATCGGGAAGTCCGCGCGAAATTCGTCGATCTCGCCAGAGAGCTGGGCGAGTTCGGCGTGTGGGTGCGGCTGCAATATGTGTACCCGTACCCTCACGTCGACGAGGTGATCGGTCTGATGACGCAAGGGAAAGTTCTCCCCTACCTCGATATTCCCTTCCAGCACGCCAGCCCGGAGGTCCTGAAGGCGATGAAGCGTCCGGCGGCACAGGAAAAGACATTGTCGAGGATCAAGCAGTGGCGGGATCAATGCCCCGATCTGACCTTGCGCTCTACATTTATCGTCGGTTTCCCCGGTGAGACGGATTCCGATTTCGCCTATCTGCTTGACTGGCTCGACGAGGCCGAGATCGATCGCCTCGGTTGCTTCAAATATGAGCCGGTTGCCGGTGCTTCATCGAACGCGATCGGCAATCACGTGCCGGAGGAGATCAAGCAAGAGCGTTGGAACGCACTGATGGCACGGCAGCAAAAAATCTCGGCGCGGCGGCTGAAGCGCAAGATCGGCACCCGACAGCAGATCATCATCGACGAGGTCGGCCCCACAGTTTCAAAGGGACGCTCCCAGGGGGACGCGCCGGAAATCGACGGTGCGGTCTACCTGTCGAGCAGGCGACCCTTGCGCGTCGGCGAGATCGTTAGCGCGAAGATCGAACGCGCGGACCAGTACGACCTCCACGGCAGCGTCGCCGGGTTCTGAAGGGCTACATTGAGCAAGCCTCGACGGCACCACGAGTGGAGCGAATGTCAGATCACCTGAAAGAAATGCCCCCAGCCGCGCACCTTCTTGGCCGGGAAATTGTACTCGCAGATCCACACTCCGGTGAAGTGAAGCTTCGTTTCACAGCGAGGGGCGAATTTGCGAACAGACATGGCACAGTCCAAGGTGAATGTTGGCGGCGATGTTGGATTCCGCGACGGGCAACGCAATCATGGCCAAACTGCCATCGCATCTGACCGCGGTAACAACGCGCTTGGATACGCAGTTCCTCAGGCCCGCAGCCTTGGGACCGATTATTGCAACCGCTCGTCTCATTCATCAAGACGATCGTTTCGCCGAAGTGACGGCCGAACTCGCTAATGAGGAGGGGTTAATCGTCGCAACGGCTCGCGCCGAACTCCGGG
This sequence comes from Bradyrhizobium sp., assembly GCA_045811665.1. Lineage (GTDB taxonomy): Bacteria > Pseudomonadota > Alphaproteobacteria > Rhizobiales > Xanthobacteraceae > Bradyrhizobium. Next base: position 23,831 of record JBJMTO010000110.1, on the reverse strand, counting down.
TACGCAAGCGTAAGGTTTGAGTTTGATCCGGCTGAAACTGGTTTTGCTGGTCTATCAATCGCCTTGACAGCATCAGCTATTCGGCTGTATGGCGGCATCATGAAACTACAACGGACCACTCTCCGCGCCACTTTCCGTCGTCGCTCGTTCGACGATGATGGGTCGCGCCGTGTCCGACGACAACGCTGAAATAACCAGATCAGCCAAGTTTTCGAGAAGGCCGCACCCGCAAAGTGCGGCCTTCTCGCGTTCACCCAGTCCAACGTCATTCAATTCCAGGAGCTTGTCATGAGCATCGCCCCACATCCATTCGACGCGCTAATGAATATTACGGCGCGACCGCCTGCCGTCTTCGTCCGGGGCGAAGGCTCGTTTTTGTGGGATGATACGGGCAAGCGCTATCTCGATTTCGTGCAGGGTTGGGCCGTCAATTGCCTCGGTCACTCCCCACCTGTTATCGCCGAAGCTTTGGCCAGGCAGGCAAAGCTTTTGTTCACGCCAAGCCCCGCCTTTTTCAACGCCACCAGTCTGAAGCTCGCGAAGGCGTTGGTGGATCAGAGTTGCTTCGATCAGGTGTTCTTCACCAATTCCGGCGCCGAAGCGAACGAGGGTGCAATCAAGCTGGCGCGAAAATTCGGAGCACTGTATCGGAACGGCGCTTACGAAATGATCACGTTCGATGGCGGGTTTCACGGCCGGACGCTGGCGACCATGTCGGCATCTGGCAAGAAGGCTTTTGAGCCGCTGTTCGAGCCGAAGGTGCCGGGCTTTTCGAAAGCTCGGCTTAATGATCTCGCCTCGGTCGAAAGACTGATCAATGAAAAGACCGTTGCCGTCATGCTCGAGCCGATCCAGGGCGAAGCAGGGGTATGGCCTGCAACCGATCAGTTCCTCCGCGATTTGCGCCAACTGACCAAGGAAAGAGGCCTCTTGCTGATCGTGGATGAGATCCAGACTGGCATGGGCCGGACCGGGAAGCTTTTCCATTACGAACACGTCGGGATAGAGCCGGACATCATGACGCTCGGTAAGGGGATCGGCGGCGGCGTTCCGCTAGCCGCGCTGATGGCGACGCAAGCTGCATCCTGCTTCGAACATGGCGACCAAGGTGGAACGTTCAACGGCAACCCGCTTATGTGCGCGGCGGGAATTGCCGTCCTGCAGAGCGTTTCCGAGCCGGGCTTCCTGAAATCGGTCGCCGAGCTCGGGTTGTATCTGGAAGGCGAACTGCACCGGATATCGGCGCGTCACGGTCTTGGCGAGGTTCGTGGCCGAGGACTGCTGCTTGCGCTCGATCTGAGAGTCCCGATTGCCGGCTCGATCGTCACCCAGGCCTTTGAGCAGGGCGTTCTGCTGAATGCGCCGCAGCCGGATGCACTTCGGTTCATGCCGGCCCTAAATGTCACGCGAGAGGAAATCACCGCGATGATAAATTGCCTCGATGCAATCCTCACCAAGGCAGGGGCTGCCCGGCGTGTGGCCTAACGTTATCGCGGCGGCGAAAGAATGACGGCGATTAAGGCTTCAAGATCGAAGCGCCAGTGGTGGCGCGGCTTTCAAGATCGATATGCGCCTTTGCCGCGTCTTTCAGGGCATACGCGTGATTGATCGGCACGTGCAGCTTGCCGTTGATCACGGCGGCAAACAGCGTATCGGCGCCCTCGAGCAGTTCAGCACGGGTGGCGACGTAGTCGTTCAGTTTCGGCCGGGTCGCAAACAGCGAACCATGGTTGTTCAGTTCGGCAATCGAGAACGGCGGCACAGGTCCTGAGGCGTTTCCGAAGCTCACGAACAATCCACGCGGCTTCAAACAAGAAAGCGAACCTGGAAATGTGGTTTTGCCAACCCCATCATAGACGACGTCGCACAGCTCATTGCGGCTGATCTGCTTCACTCGCGCTACGAAATCCTCCTCCTTGTAAAGGATCACGTGCTCGCAACCATTGGCCAGCGCGAGATCAGCCTTGGTTTGGGAACCTACGGTACCGATAACATGCGCTCCCAGCGCCCTGGCCCACTGGCATGCCAGCAATCCGATGCCGCCCGCCGCAGCGTGGATCAGCACTCGATGATGTGGTTCGACCTTGAAGGTCTTGTGAAGGAGATACCAGACCGTCAGCCCCTTCAGCATCAGCACCGCGCCCTGTTCGTAGGTGATGTGATCGGGCAGTTTGACCAGCTTCTCCGCCGGGATATTCCGCTCCGTCGAATAGCCGCCGAGAGTGAAATAATACGCGACGCGATCGCCTGGATGAAAATTGGTTACGCCGGGTCCGACTGAAAGCACCTCCCCGGCTGCTTCATTACCGGCGATGAATGGCAATCCGGGCGCTTTATAAAGGCCAGTTCTGTAGTAAACGTCGATGAAGTTAAGCCCCACCGCATGCTGACGGATTCGAACCTCTCCCGGTCCCGGCGCAGGGACTTCGACCGCTTCGTAAACCAGCGCTTCGGGACCCCCTACCTTGTGGACCCGCACGGCTTTGGTCATGTCAGTCTCTCCTCGACTTCCCCGAAGTGACAAACGAAAGCCATCGAAGCTGGGTTGTCAACTCGAGGCAGCCGACCTTCCCAGGGCCGCTTACCGGACGGTTTTCTTGCGGTTTCGTTTTGCGAGCACGTTGAAGAACTCGACGGCCGCGGAAAATACAATGGCGAAGTAAATGTACCCGCGAGGAATATGAAATTTGAATCCGTCGGCGACCAGCGCAACGCCAATCAGCACCAGAAAAGCCAGCGCCAGCATTTTGGTGGTCGGATGCTCCGCCACGAACTTCGCGACCGGCCCTGATGACACATACATGATCACGCAGGCAATTACGACTGCTGCGACCATGATTTCGAGGTCCTGCGCCATCCCGATCGCAGTGATGATGGAATCAAGCGAGAACACCATGTCGATGATCACGATCTGGACGATAACCCAAAAGAAAGCATTGGGACTAGGGGCGGCATGAGGATCGTTCTCGGCCGCATCCACCTCGGCGTGAATCTCGTGGGTCGCTTTTGCAATCAGGAACAGCCCGCCCGCGATCAGGATGATATCGCGCCACGAAAACCCGGCTCCTCTGAAAGAGACAACGTCTTCCGTAAGCCCGATCAGCCACACCAGCAGGCTTAGCAACAGGATACGAAAAGCCAGCGCAAGCGCCAGTCCGATCTGTCGTGCTCGCTTCGCCTGTCGCGGCGGAATGCGCGCCACGATCACCGACAGGAAAATGACGTTATCGATACCGAGAACGATCTCCAGCGCCGTCAGGGTCAACAGCGCGGCCCACGCCTCCGGGCTGGTCAGTAAATCCATCATCGGACGAAATATCTGGTGACCCGGATCATCGCATCGGCTCCCAGAATATAAGCTGCGATTGCGCACAAGCCGGCGGTCACGAGCGGGGATACGCGAAAATCACTTGCCAACACGATAAGCGCAAGTACGGCCCAGACGGCGATCAAGGAGAGCGTGAGCGTACGCAAACGCATCACACGAACGGGATGAAGCACATGAAAAGGAACAAACGTCAGCACGATCAGAATGGCTACTCCGACGGTTGAAAGCACAGGCGGCAGATGCAGCAGAAACAGATAGAACGCCGCAGCGTTCCAGAGCGCCGGAAAGCCTCGGAAGTGATTGTCGGCGGTCTTCATGCGTCGATCCGCGAAGTAGAGCGCGCCTGAGACGACCACTCCGGCTCCGAGGACGGGAGCCGCCAAGGGCAGCAACAGCCCGCTTGCCGTGATCGCGTAAGCCGGAACAAACACATAGGTAACGAAATCGACCACGAGATCTAGCACGTCGCCGGATACGTTGGGTTGCACCCGTGCGACATCAAGCCGTCTGGCGATCGGCCCGTCGAGCGCGTCGACAATAAGAGCGGCGCCAAGCCAGGCGAACATGGCAGCCCAATGCTGGCGGACGGCCTCCAGCAGCGCGATGAGCGCGATGCCCGCGCCGAGTGCTGTGAAGATATGCACGGAAAACGCCGCGGCCCGCATTCCCGGTGAGGCCGGCAAAGACTTTTGCGGATTTATCTGGTCCATTTACAACGAACACAACTAACAGGAATTCTGTCCAATTGCACATACGTGGTTGCGGCGTTCCGCCGCGTGAACCGGGCCAACCGCGCGGCAGCATTGCGTACTTGAAAACGCGGCCGGGAGCGTCAATTGTCGCTACATGAGCATTCCCTCAGCACAATACGACGTGGCCGTTGTCGGCGGCGGGCCTGCCGGTCTGGCCGCGGCGATTGGGTTGGCCCAGACCGGGGCAGCTACGGCCTTGATCGCCCGCCGCTCGCCTTACGCCGACAATCGTACCACAGCTCTGTTGGGCGGTTCGGTTAGCTTCTTGCAAGCGCTCGATGTCTGGTCGCGCTGTGCCGACCAGGCTGCAGCGCTACGCACCATGCGCCTTATCGACGATACGGGCCGGCTAATTCGCGCGCCGGAACTCCGGTTTTCTGCTGATGAAATCGGATTGAACGAATTCGGGTTCAACATCGAAAACCGCTTGCTTATGGCAGGGCTGGAAGGGCGAGCTGCCGAGCTTCCGAGGCTGACGCGGATCGATGACGAGGCCATCACGGTACGCCCGTCAGACGTTGACGTGGCGATTGGCGCCCGCCAGGGAAATGCGATTTCCGCCCGGCTCGTCGTCGGCGCTGATGGACGGCTATCGCAATGCCGCGAAGCTGCCCGCATCGTTGTCAGACGACGTGAACTCGATCAGGCGGCCTTGACTTTCAACGTCAGCCATTCGCGACCGCATCGAAATGCCTCAACCGAGTTTCATGCAAGGCAGGGTCCCCGCGTGTTTGTACCCCTACCCGGCAATCGATCGAGCGTGGTGTGGGTCGCCGCGCTCCAGGAAGCCGAGCGGCTAATGGTCCTTGGCGATGACGAACTTTCAATGGCTTCCGAAGCACAAAGCCATTCAATTCTTGGTCGTATCCATGTCGAGCCCGGCCGCCATATGTTTCCGCTTTCGGTCGAGCAACCGACGCAATTTGCCCAGCACCGTATCGCGCTGGTGGGCGAGGCTGCGCACGTGATACCGCCGATCGGTGCGCAGGGACTTAATATGGGACTGCGAGACGCCGCCGATATCGCGGAGGTCGTGCGACACAGTTTAGCATCAGCCGAGGACCCTGGCGCACCGCAGGTTCTGAGGCGGTACGATTTGGCGCGGCGCGCGGATGTCTCAACACGGACCTGGGCGATCGACATCGCGAACTGGTCCCTGCTCAACGACTTGCTGCCCGTGCAGTTGCTGCGCGCCACCGGCCTTGGCTTGATCGGAGCGTTAGGTCCACTTCGACGGATCGCAATGCGAGAGGGACTAGCGCCTTCCTGGCGGGCCGCACCCGCTTCCGATCGTGTGCTAGGGGAACACCAGTCCCCCACTTTGGATCAAATACATCAACCCGGTGAGCGTAACGACGGACGCAAAAGTCCCCATCAGCACCGCCACTGACGCGGGCTCAATCCAAGCGTTGTTTTGCCTCGCGATGACAAATACGTTCAGCCCGGGCGGCAGTGCCGCAACAAGCACCGCGGTCGACGCCCATGGTTGCGCGAACGGGCCCAGCAGCAGCATCAATCCGAACACCAGCGCCGGATGGATCAGCAGCTTGATCGCGATGATGCCAGGTACTTCCCATGGCAAGCGGCCGAACGGGCGCAGCGCCACAGTTACCCCGAGCACGAACAGAGCCGTCGGTGCCGCGGCGTTTTGCAGGAACAGCAACGTATTTTGGATCGCGACCGGCGGATGAATGTGCAATGCAGCCGCCAGCGCGCCGGCGCAAGCGGACATGATTAGCGGGTTGAGCAGAATCTGGCGCGCGACCATGCCGAGCGTGCGGGAGATGGACGCGTGTTTGCTGTCGGCGAGCGCGATCAACAGCGGCACGAGGCTAAACAATACAATGCTGTCGCAACACAGGATCAACGCAGTCGGCGCCGCGGCGGCAGGCCCGAGGACAGCGAGTGCCAGACCGGGTCCCATGTAGCCGATATTTCCGAAGGCTCCCGAAAGGCCAGCCAGAGCGCCCTCCGGCATTCGCAAGCCTCCAAACAGCCGGCCGACAAACAAGGCCAGCACGAAAGCACTGGCCGAAGCTATCGAGGTTGCAATCAGGAACGGCGGGTTGTTCAGCTGCTCAAAGGGGGTGGCTGACATGATACCGAACAGCAAGGCCGGCAAAGAGACGTACAGCAGGAAGAAGTTCATCCAGGCCAGACCCTGTTCCGGCATCCGGTTTGCCTTGCCGCAGGCGAAGCCAATGAAGATCACCCCGAAATACGGCAGTGCGAGATTGAGAACGTCGAGCATTGATGAGCAGCTTTTCAGGATTGGTGGTCGACTCGGCACCATGGCGGGCTGGCCACAGGAAAGGTAATTCGCGCCCTGGCTCTAGCATCGGCCACAATCATGGTCTATTCGACGAGGTATGATCAAAACGCGGACTGCTAAATTTCAGATCGGACAGATCGTCCGCCACCGGATCTTTTCGTTCCGGGGCGTGATCTTCGATATCGATCCGGAATTCAACAATACCGAAGAATGGTGGCTGTCGATCCCGGAAGACGTTCGACCTCACAAGGATCAGCCGTTCTATCATTTGCTGGCCGAGAATTCGGAATCGGAATACGTCGCCTATGTTTCCGAACAGAACTTGTTGCCAGACGAAACCGGCGAGCCGATCCGACATTCGCAAGTTGCGGAGATCTTCGTGAAGGATAAGTCGGGGGGGTATCGCCCGCGCAATCCGTCGCTGAACTGAGAGTTCTCATCTCCACAATGGAACGGAGCGATGGGGCGATCGCACGTGCGGCCTTTCATTTGCGGTGCACGGAAAGCCACTTCCCGATGCAAGAGTGCGCCGGTTGAGGTTGGGAGTGCCCCTGCTCTTCAATGATCCCAGCCGTCGTCACTTCGCTGCAGGATTGGCTGCACCGGCCGAGGGCTGAGTGGCCTCAAGTTTCTTGCGCGTATCTTCGGCGCGCTTCTGCAACTCTTCCTGCAACTTCTTCTGTGTTTCCTCGAACACTTTCGGGTCCGTAGGCGGGCCGTCATAGGCCTTGGCGAACTCGGCCAGCGGAAGCGGCAGGGTCAATGGCGCGCCATTTGAGTTGATGGCCTGTACGACCAGGTTCTGCCCCTTCTTCATGGTGGCGATCAGCTCAGGGGTCACGTCGTAGTCCGACATGCAACCGTTGGCGAAGCAGATCACGTACGGGCTCTGCTGCGGCTGGTTATTGTCGACGATCACGCGGGTGCCATGACCCAGTTGCATGCCGAGCGGGAGTGTAACCCGCAGGATCTTTTTAGGCTCGCCTTCGGGCTCGATGATGACGGCGGCGATAACTGGCTGGCCAGACTCGATGCGCCCGTCCTTCCCGGTGAAGCAAACCTGCTTCGCATTGGCATCCTGGCCCTTCAGGCAAAATTTCGTCCACGGCGCATAGATCAGCTGAACCTGCTGCTCGGGCGGCTGGGCACCTGCTGCCGGAGCACCCGCGGCCGGGGCCTGTTGAGCTGCTGGCCCACCGGGTGCCGCCTTGGGTGCAGCCTTGGGTGGGGCCGTCGGCGGCGGTGCCTTGGCTTTCGGCGCGGCAGGAGCCTGAGCTGGCGGAGCCGGAGCCGGAGCCTGAGCCTGTACGTCGGGACCGAGCAAGGTGGCGCTCAGGGTGGTCGCGGCCAGCAAGGCAAGCACCCGCCGACGTGGCCAGAAAGGCACGGCCAAGATACGGAAAATCATCGCGGAAAACCCTTTCTGAACGGGAGCTCCCGAAGCCCACGGGAATACCGATACCTGGCCGTTTGGCCGGCTGTGTCCTTACCAATTGAGGCGGATACGTGACAGCCCCTGATGGTCTTTGTCAGTTCGACGCTTTCATACAGTGGCGGACGAAAAGATCAATGCCGACAAGCATTTTACGGATCGCCGGATGTCGCGGCCCCAGGCGCGACCGCTATGATAGAAGCCGCCTGTGAGCAATACCGATTCGGATCGACTCCCCATGTTGCGTCTCGTAATTCACAGCTTCATCCGAGTTTTTGCTGCGAGCATTCTGGCTTTCGGCGTGTCGCTGAGCTCGGAGGGTGATGCCTCGGCCGAAGAAAGCTACGCCCTGGCCATGCACGGCGCGCCCGCTTTGCCGCCGGACTTCCTCCACATGCCCTATGCCAATCCCGCTGCGCCTAAAGGTGGCCGGCTGGTGCACGGGGTTCTCGGTACCTTCGACAGCCTGAACCCGCTGATCGTGCGAGGCCTCGCTGTCCAGCAAGTCAGGGGCTCGGTCATCGAGAGCCTGATGGCGCGCGGGAATGACGAGGCTTTCACGCTCTACGGTCTGTTGGCGAAGACGGTGGAGACCGACGACCTGAGAAGTTACGTCACTTTCCACCTAGATGAGCGGGCCCGTTTCGCCGACGGCAAGCCGGTCACTTCCGACGATGTGCTGTTTTCATGGGCGTTGTTGCGCGACAAGGGGCGCCCCAACCATCGGCAGTACTATTCCAAGATCGCGAAGGCCGAAGCGGTCGACCGACGTACCGTCAGGTTCGATTTCGGCGGAGCCCCCGACCGCGAACTCCCGCTGATCCTCGGTCTGATGCCCGTTCTGCCCAGGCATGCGGTCGACGTTGCGACTTTCGAAGAGACCACGATGGTTGGACCGGTCGGTTCGGGCCCATATCGGGTTGCGGCGGTAAAGCCCGGATCCAGCGTGACGCTGACGCGAAATCCCGATTATTGGGGCCGCGACCTGCCGGTTAATCGGGGATTGTGGAACTTCGACGAGATCAGGCTCGACTTCTATCGCGAGTCGAACGGCCACTTCGAAGCGTTCAAGCGAGGGCTCTATGACTTTCGCGTCGAACATGAGCCGCTGCGCTGGCATGAAGGATATGACTTTCCAGCCGCCCGCACCGGCGAGGTGATCCGGGATGCCATCAAAACCGGAATGCCCCAACCCTCCGAATTCCTGGTCTTCAACACCCGCCGTCCGACGTTTTCCGACATCCGCGTCCGCCAGGCGTTGACCCAACTGTTCGATTTCGAGTGGATCAACCAGAACTACTTTTTCGGGCTGTACGGACGTTCGCCCAGCTATTTCGCTGGCTCCGAACTTTCGGCATATGGCCGCCCAGCAGACGACCGCGAGCGCGAACTGTTGCGACCGTTCGGTTCTCAAATCCGATCGGATGTTCTCGACGGTAGTTACCGCCTACCCGTCACGGACGGCTCCGGGCGCGATCGCGCCGCACTTCGGAGCGCCCTGAGGCTGCTGTCTGAGGCCGGCTACGAACTCGACGATACCATGCTGAGGCATCGCTCAAGCAAGACACCCCTGACATTCGAAATTTTGGTGACGACGCGGGACCAGGAACGGATCGCGCTTGCCTACCTGCGCGACCTGAAGCGGGCGGGTATTGAGGCGTCGGTGCGCGCGGTCGATGCTGTTCAGTTCGACCAGCGCAAGCTTAGCTTCGATTTCGATATGGTCCAGAATCGGTGGGACCAATCGCTTTCGCCCGGCAATGAGCAGTCCTTCTATTGGGGGACGGACGCCGCGGAAATTCAGGGCACGCGGAATTACATGGGCGCGAAAGACGCCTCGATCGACGCGATGATCGCGGCCATGCTGCAGGCGCGAGAGCATCCAGCTTTTGTTTCCGCCGTTCGGGCGCTGGACCGTACCCTGATGTCGGGGTTCTACACGATTCCCGTGTTTAGCGTTCAACAGCAATGGATCGCGCGGTGGAATGTGATACACAAACCGAATACCACCGCGTTGACCGGATATCTTCCGGAGACTTGGTGGCGCGGGCCGGAGCAAAAACTGAAGTGATTCCGTGATCCAGACTGCCGCATCGCCGACGCTCGACGTTTTGTTTCGACGAATACTCGCACGGACGCCCGAAGCGCTAGCGCTGCTCGACCCCATCAACAAACAACGCATCACGGGCCACCCGGCACGCCGTCTGACTTTCGCCGAAGCCGACCGTGCGATCTCGGCGCTTGCCGCGCACTTTATCGAAGCCGGCTTGCCTAATAACTCCGTGATCGCCGTTCAGCTGCCGAACACCACGGAGCTCCTGCTGACGGTGCTTGCTGCGTATCGCGCGGGCCTGGTTGTCGCGGTCTGCCCGTTGCTGTGGCGACAAGCCGAACTGACGGTGGCGCTCAATCGCACCGGGGCGCGCGCGATCGTCACCTCAGCCAAGATCGACGGCATCAACCATGCCGACCTCGCAATGAACGCCGCCGCGGAAGCGTTTTCGATCCGGCATGTTTGCGGGTTCGGCACCGATCTGCCCGAAGGAATGGCTTCGCTGGACCTCGCCATCGAGAAGCAATCGCCGACTACGCGCCCCGTCGTCGAGGACGGTCGCAAGGCCGCGATTATCTCGTTCGACGTCACCGCCGACGGCTTCCGTCCGGTACCACGCACCCATTTGCATCTGATCGCCGGCGGCCTTGCCTTGTCGCTGGAGAGCGACGTGCCGCAAGGGTCAACGGTGATGTCGGCCTTCGCCGCGGCATCGTTTGCGGGCTTGAGCTCGTCTTTGTCGCTCTGGCTCCTCACCGGTGGAACGTTGGCGCTGCATCATCCATTCGACGGCGAGATACTGGAACGGCAGATCAGGGATCAATCTTGCGACACCCTCATTGCGCCGGCTCAACTGGCGCTGCGCTTGACGACCATCGACATGCCGTCGCGAATGCCCGCCCTACGCCGCGTTGTCGGACTTTGGCGCGCGCCGGAGCAGGTGTCGTCGAGCTCCGCTTGGACCGTGCAGCAAGCGAGCCTGACGGACATCTATCTGTTCGGCGAAGCCGGACTATTTGGCGCCCGCCGTACTGCGAATGGTTCGCCGGCTCCGATCCTGCCCGGAAAACAGGGCGTTCCGGGCGACGTGGCCGGCTCCGCCATCGCAGGGGAAGTCTTTCTGACGCCGAAGGGAACGCTGGGATTGCGCGGGCCGATGGTCACGGCCGCGGCTTACGCCCCTCCGCCGCCGCCCAGCGACTCTCTGATACCGCACCCGCCGCGGGACTATGTCGATACCGAGTACGCGGCACGGCTTGATCGTTCGACCGGAGCGATCTGCATCACGTCGCCTCCCACCGGGATCATGGCTGTTGGCGGTTATCGCTTCCTGTCCGGCGACCTCCAGGAGTGGGCCAAGCGGCTCGGACAGGGCGCGCTGCTGACGGCCCTGCCTGACCGTCTCAGCGGCCATCGGCTAGCCGGCCGCGCCCAGGACAATGCTCGGGCTCGCGCGGCGCTGAACGAACTCGGGCTTAATCCATTGATGGTGGAAGCCTTTCGCGATCGGGCAAGCCCACTCTAGTGCAGTCACACCCTCCTGCGTTGACGGGCCATTAAGACAGCCAAATTAGGATTTGCGCAGCGCACGAAAGCCGCCGATCCGAGTCCTAGATGTCCCAGCAAGGCCCTATCATTGTCCTCTCGAAGGCGGGGCAGCCCTCGTTCGCGACCGCTCTCGGCGATGCAAAGCTCTTTCCGATTGTCGAGGTCAGCTGGGTGGATGCGGCCAAGGCCGTCGCCCAGTTGAGCCCGGCCGCGGTCCTGGTCGACTGTTCCGAAGCTGCAGAGCCTGGCTTGCACGCCCTGGCCGGACAAGTCGCCGCAACTCAGCCATATCTGCCGCTGATCGCGATCGATCCCATGACTTCGCTGCCCGACAACGCCCTTCCCTACGCGCAACGCGGGCGTCAATTCGATCGTTTGATGGCGCGACTGAGCTCGGCGCTGCGCGTGAGAACGTTGCATTCGACGGTAATGCGGCGGCTGGATGCGGATGCGACGTCATGCGCGAGATCTGACGATGGCGATCCCGCGCGCCACGCCACCGTGCTCTTGATCGGGCGCGGCGCCGCCTACCCTTCCCTTTCGGTATCGCTCGGCGAGCGAATGGGCGTGGTCGGCGCGCTTAGCATCGAAGCCGCGGCGAAGCATCTGAACACGCGTGACATCGACGGCATCGTGCTCGCCGAAGGTTTCAGCCCGCGCGTGTCGGACGCGTTTCTCACCGTGCTGGCCGAGGATGCACGCTTCCGCAATCTGCCCGTGGTGTTGACGTCGGAAGCTCTGTCGCCTGACTATGACCTGCCCAATCTCGAAATCATCTGCGCCGACGCGCCTCGCGTTGCAGCGAACGGCTTGCCGCTGTTCCGGCAGCACGCGTTCGAATCCCATCTGGGCCGAACGCTCAAGTCGATTGACGCCGACGGCCTGCTCGATCCGCGGACAGGTCTGCTTGCGACGGCTGCCTTCCATCGTGATTTCGCCACCGCCGTGTATCAAACTCTCTCCCGAGGCGGCGGATTGTCTGTTGCCCGATTTGCTTTCGATCCAAGCCACCCGCGCGCGCAGGTCGATGGCGCGCGCATCCTGAGCCGCCTGATGCGGCAAATGGATTTTGGTGCGGCTCAACCGGACGGATCGGTTATCGTCGTGTTCGCGGAAACCGATTTGCGCACCGCTCACACCATTTCGCGACGGCTCTCCAGCGTGATGAGGCAGACCACCCATGGCAAACGCGACACGCGCTCCGAGCCTGTTGTTACGACCGCGGCGCTGCTGCCGTCCGACACCGCAAAATCGTTGTTGGCGCGGCTGCATACTGAGGCCCAACGCGCCGCGTCCTGATCTCACGCGGCCTTGCGGTCCTCCGCGAGATTGGCAAGCTGACGGAGAATTTCGGTGGTGCCGCTCAAACGTTCCTCCGGCGTTTCCCATTCCTGGAAGAACACCACCTTCATGTCCGGACGCACGCGCGCCGCCTGACCGTGCTGGCGGATGAAGTAAACAAGCCGGTCCGGTTGGGCGAACTTGTTGTCCCGGAAGGTGATGACCGCGCCTTTCGGGCCTGCGTCCACTTTTTCCACGTTGGCCCGTCGGCAGTACGCTTTGATGGCGGCGACCTTGAACAGATACCGTACTTCATCGGGCAACACGCCAAAGCGATCGCGCAATTCGGCCGCGAAGTTCTCGATCTCGTCATCCGTGTCGAGATCGGCCAGCCGTCGGTAGAGTGACAGGCGTACCGAAAGATCCGCCACGTATTCTTCCGGAATAAGTACGGGCATTCCGACGGTGATCTGCGGTGACCAACGATCCGCTGCCGGTTCGACGACGCCGGCCTTGAGGTTGATGATCGCCTCTTCCAGCATCGACTGGTAGAGTTCGAAGCCGACCTCCTTGATATGGCCGGATTGTTCCTCGCCAAGAAGATTTCCGGCTCCGCGAATGTCCAGATCGTGCGAGGCAAGCTGGAAGCCGGCCCCCAGAGTTTCCAGCGACTGCAGCACCTTCAGCCGCCGCTCGGCCTGTGCGGTGATCTTCTGTTGCGCCGGCAGCGTGAACAGCGCGTAGGCCCGCAGCTTCGAGCGGCCTACTCGTCCGCGCAACTGATACAGCTGGGCAAGCCCGAACATGTCGGCGCGATGCACGATCAACGTATTCGCCGTCGGGATGTCGAGGCCGGACTCGATAATCGTGGTGGACAGCAGGAGATCGTATTTCCCATCATAGAACGCGGACATGATGTCCTCGATCACCGTCGGCGGCATCTGCCCGTGCGCCACCGCGACCTTCATCTCCGGCACGTTCTTGTCCAGGAAGTCTTTCACGCCGGCAAGGTCTTCGATGCGCGGGACGACGTAGAATGCCTGCCCACCCCGGTAGCGCTCTCGGAGTAACGCCTCGCGGATCATCAGGGTATCGTGCGGCGCCACGAAGGTTCGAACCGCCAACCGGTCCACCGGCGGTGAAGCGATAATCGAGAGATCGCGCACGCCGGTCAGGGCGAGTTGGAGCGTACGCGGGATTGGCGTTGCGCTCAGCGTGAGCACATGCACCTCGGCGCGCAATTGCTTGAGCCGCTCCTTGTGGCTTACGCCGAAATGCTGCTCTTCGTCCACGATCAGAAGCCCGAGGTCTCTGAACTTTATGGATTTGCCGAGCAAGGCGTGGGTGCCCACGACGATATCGATCGACCCGTCCGCAAGCTCTTTCTTCACCTGGGTCAGTTCCTTCGGCGGGATCAGCCGCGAGGCCTGCGCTACCTTTACCGGGAAACCCCGGAACCGTTCGGCGAAGGTCTTGCTGTGCTGGCGCGCCAAAAGCGTTGTAGGCACCACGACGGCCACTTGCTTGCCGTCCAGCGCCGTCGCAAACGCCGCGCGCAGCGCGACCTCGGTCTTGCCGAAACCGACGTCGCCGCAAATCAGCCGGTCCATCGGGCGGCCGATCTCGAGATCCTTCAAGGTGGCGTTGATCGCGGCAAGCTGATCTTCCGTTTCGTCGTAGGGAAACCGTGCGCAGAATTCATCATAGACGTGCGGCTGCACCGGCAGTTTCGGCGCCTCACGCAGATGCCGCTCGGCGGCGATTTTGATCAACTCGCCCGCAATCTCGCGAATGCGGTTTTTCAGTTTTGCTTTCCGCGCCTGCCACCCGCTGCCGCCAAGCCGGTCCAGTTCGACATTGGCGTGGTCGGAGCCATAGCGGGACAGCAGTTCGATGTTTTCGACCGGCAGGAACAGCTTGGTGTCCGTAGCATAGTGCAACTCGAGGCAATCATGCGGCGCGCCTGCCACTTCAAGCGTCTGCAACCCGACGAAGCGGCCAATCCCATGCTCGACGTGCACCACCAGATCGCCGCTCGCCAGGCTCGTGACTTCGGAAATGAAGTTGTCGAGCTTGCGGCTGGGCTTGCGCGGACGAACCAGACGATCGCCCAGGATGTCCTGCTCGCTGATGACAGCGACATCATCAGTCTCAAAGCCGGACTCCATGCCTACCACGGCGAGCATGGCCTGGTTACGCGGTGTCGCCTGAACGGTGCGCCACGTGTTGACGCTGGTCAGATTGGGCAGCTTGTGATCGCGGAGCATGCTGCTCATGCGATCGCGGGAGCCCTCGCTCCACAGCGAGATCACCACTTTCTTGCGGCTTGCTTGCAAGGCCTGCACATGCGCGACCAGCGCTTCAAAGACGTTAATCGAGCTATCATTACGCTCGGGAGCGAAGTTGCGGCCCTGCCTCGCGCCGGCATCGACGACATTGGCGCTGCCCTCGGGCGTGGCGAACGGCGTCAAGCGCGCGAGCGCTGCTTGCTCCAGACGCTTTGCCCATTCGTCTTCGGTCAGGTACAGCCGGTCCGGCGGCAGCGGCTTGTAGATCGCGCCAGCGCCGGGATGCTCCAGCGCCTCGCGGCGGGCCTCGTAGTAATCGACGATCTGCTTGAAGCGCTCGCGGGCGGCGTCCTCGCTTTGCGGCTCGATCGCGATCGGCGCGCCATCGAGATAATCGAACAGGGTATCCATGCGATCCTGGAACAGCGGCAACCAATGCTCCATGCCCGGATGACGGCGGCCTTCACTGACTGCCTCGTACAAGGAATCGTCACGTCCCGGCGCACCGAACGCCGCCACATAGCCCATGCGAAAACGGCGGATCGTCTCCGTAACGAGTTGGAATTCCGAAACCGGGACCAGATCGAGCGAGCGCATATCCAGGTGCGTGCGCTGGGTTTCCGCATCGAAAGAACGAATGGATTCCAGGCTGTCGCCAAAGAAATCGAAGCGGACGGGCTGATCCAGACCTGCGGGGAACAGGTCGAGGATTCCGCCGCGCACCGCGTATTCGCCGGGTTCGCGGACCGTCGAGGCGCGGTTGTAGCCGTTGTGCTCCAGCCACGAGATAATCGAATCCATCGGCACGACGTGACCAGGCGCCAGCGAGAGTGCTTGCGCCGCGATTGTTTCTCGCGCGGGGACCCGCTGCACAATGGCGTTTACCGTGGTGAGCACGATCAACGGCTTGTCGCTGCCCGCAAGCCGCGACAGGCGCGCCAGTGTTGTCAGCCGTTGCGCGAGCACGCCTCCATGAGGCGAGACGCGATCGTAGGGCTGGCAGTCCCAGGCGGGGAATTGCAAGACCGGCAAGTCGGGCGCGAAGAATTCGAGCGCACGAGCCAGTTGCTGCATTCTCGGACCATCGCGGCAGACCACGGCCAGGCTGACAGCGGGTGCCTTGGGTCGGGCCGCTACGGCGCGCGCCAAGTCTGAAACGACCAGGCCTTCGGCGCCCTCCGCGACATTGGCAAAGGTCAGGGCTCGGCCCGGCATCAGCAACTCGGCAGGGGAACGTACTTGCTGCTTCATCAGTCGCAATCCGCATGGAACGACTTGATCCGCTCGAACACGGCGCTCGAATATTCGGGCGCCGGAGGCATGTTGCCAGTGAGCGCGGCATAAAGATCCGGGTCCGGTGCATCCATCAGGGATTCAAATTCCGTCAATTCGTCGTCAGAAAGGTTCGCGATTTCGGCATCCGCAAAACGCCCGAGAATAAGATCCATCTCCCGCGTGCCGCGATGCCAGCAACGAAACAACAGCCGCTTGCGACGATCATCGAGGCCATCGCTGGATCGCGTCGATCCGGTCATTTTTTGCTTCCAATCCCAACGCCAAAAGCCCGGGCGTGCCGGGCGGGGTTGATATAACGTTGGTGTTGGCGAATGTCAGTAGCTGTTTCCATTCAAAATTTCGGTGTTTTTTTGGCGAACTGCTGAGGGGTGTCGTCCCTGCGAGCCCATAGGCCGTTCGTTTTGAGAGAGGCTGTTCGTTGACTTCCTCGCAAACTACGCCCGTGGTTACGGGTGCCGCATCGCGCTTCGCTTGTGCGGGACGACGGCGGTGGATTTCGGATTCGGGTGCAAACGGCCACGGCACTCGCGAGTTGCTCGTCATTGCGAGCGCAGCGAAGCAATCCATGGCACATCCGCAACGAAGATGGATTGCTTCGCTGCGCTCGCAATGACGAGCAACGGAAGGCGTTGCTTCACTGCACGATCGTCACGACCACTGTGAATCGAACCGCGTTATTTCAGCACGATCCACGCCGGTGCGTGATCGCTGGCGCCTTCTTCGGATCTGATCTTGCGATCGACGCCCGCCTTGGTCAGGCGCGGCGCGAGTGCGGGGCTGAGGAGAAGGTGATCGAGCCTGAGCCCTGCATCGCGCGCCCAGCGGTTTCGCTTGTAGTCCCAGAACGTGAACATCGGTTTTTCCGGATGAAGCGCCCGGAGTGCGTCAACCCAGCCTTGATCGACCAGCGACTTGAACGCGGCGCGGCTCTTCGGCTGTATCAGCGCATCCTTGTCCCACGACCGTGTCGGGTAGATATCAAGCTCGGTAGGCGCAACGTTGTAGTCACCCGCCAGCACCACCGGCATTTCCTGTTTGATGAACTTCGCCGCGTGCGATTTGAGACGCCGCAGCCATGCGAGTTTGTAGTCGAATTTCGGTCCAGGCTGCGGATTGCCGTTGGGCAGATAGATGCTTGTGATGATGATGCCGTTTACGGCG
The DNA here is from genome assembly GCA_045811665.1 of Bradyrhizobium sp. GTDB lineage: Bacteria > Pseudomonadota > Alphaproteobacteria > Rhizobiales > Xanthobacteraceae > Bradyrhizobium. The sequence continues at coordinate 6,420 of JBJMTO010000110.1, read as the reverse complement.
GCTTCTATATATCGGGCCTCGTGATCGCCGCGGCCGCCCGGCAGCTCGGTCCGGATCAGCACGGGATCGGCGTTTCGCGCCAGGAGTGCGACCCCATTCCAGCTCTTCTGCCCGCGCCAGACCGCGCGGTAGCCGGCCTTGTTGATTGCTTGAACCGGAAAATCTTCGTCAGTCGATTTCAGCTCCTGCAGCGCCACGACATCAGGCTTCGCCGCGCGCAGCCATCGCAGCAGGTTCGGCAGCCGCCGGTTGACGTTGTTGATGTTGAAGGTTGCAATTTTCATGCGGCTGGATGCGACGGATCAGACCTCGTCGCTTTCTACCGCGCCGCCCTTGTAAACCCGCGCATAACGCGGACCCAGGCTGGTAAGCACTTCATACCCGATGGTGCCGAAATGATGTGCGAGCTCGTCGACGGTGATGCCCTCGCCAATCAGCGTTACCATGTGTCCTCGTCGAACCGCGCTCTTTTCAAGGTCGGTTACGTCAACCGCCATCAGGTCCATCGAGACGCGGCCAGCGATCGGGCAACGCTTCCCGGCAACCACCACCTCGGCGCCACGGGTGCCGTCGTTGCTGCCGCCGGCGCGGAAATATCCGTCGGCGTAACCCGCGGCCACGATGGCCAGTCTGGTTGGGCGCCGCGCCGTCCAGGTGGCGCCATAGCCCACAGTATCGCCCTTCTCTATGGTGCGAAGCTGCACGATCCGGGCCTTCAGGTCGACGACGGGCCGCATCGGATTGTCGGCTTCGGGCGTCGGATTGATGCCGTAGAGCGCAGCTCCGGGCCGCACCAGTTCAAACTGAAAATGCGGGCCGAGGAAAATGCCCGACGAGTTTGCGAGCGAGGCGGGAACGCCCGAAAACAGGCTGGCGATTGCGCGGAAGCTCGCGAGTTGCCTGGCGTTCAGAGCGTGGTTGAGCGACTCGGCGCAGACCAGGTGGCTCATCACCAGGGTGATGCCGTGATCGCCGGCATTGATCCTGGGAACGATGCCTTGTGCATCCGCGATGGTCAGCCCAAGGCGGTGCATGCCGGTGTCGATGTGAATAGCCATACCGCCGCGCCAGCCGGAGCTCCGACAGAATACGTCCCATTCGGCCAGTTCGTTGAGATCGCCGATCACCGGCCTGGCGTCGATCTTGGCGTAAGCATCGCCGCAATTCTGAAACAAACCGCCGAGCACATAGATCGCAGCGGATGGTACCGCGGCACGCACAACGCGCGCTTCATCGACGGTGGCGACAAAAAACGTCTTGCAGCCGGCGAGGGCGAGCGCACGGGCGACAGGATCGGCGCCGCACCCATAGGCGTTCGCCTTGATCACCGCGCCGCATTCAGCCGGCACCGCGGTCTTCTCGAGCTTGCGCCAGTTCGCGACAAGCGCATCGAGATCCACGGTCAGAATCCCGTTGGAGCAAGCCAGCGCCGCGGCCTGATTAGCTTCAGGCGACAGCACGGTCCCGAGCACGTTCGGATCGGAAATGATGTTCATGCCGCAGTTTAAGCGCAGCCGAGGGGCCGTTCAACCGTGCAGGCGCGCTTCAGTATGTCCGCGCCGGCAGGTGGCTGTCCACGGTCAGATCGCTGAAACGGGTAAATTGACCTTCAAACTGCAACTCCACCGTGCCGGTAGGGCCGTGACGTTGTTTGCCGATGATGACCTCGGCTTTGCCGTGCACCAGCGACATGTCGAGTTGCCACTTCTCATACTCCGGCGTGCCAACGCGAGGCTCTTTGTTCGCGAGATAGTACTCCTCGCGGTACACGAAAATGACGACGTCTGCGTCCTGCTCGATCGAACCGGATTCGCGCAGGTCGGAAAGTTGCGGGCGCTTGTCGTCGCGGCTTTCGACCTGCCGCGAAAGCTGCGACAGCGCGATGATCGGCACGTTCAATTCCTTGGCGAGCGCCTTCAGGCTGGTCGTGATTTCCGTGACTTCCTGCACGCGGTTGTCGCTGCGCTTTCCCGAACCTTGCAACAACTGGATATAGTCGACCACGATGAGGTCGAGACCCTTTTGACGCTTCAGGCGGCGGGCGCGAGCGGTGAGCTGCGAAATCGAGAGGCCGCCGGTTTCATCGACAAACAGCGGCAGCGACTGCAACTCGATCGAGTAATCGCGGATCTTCTCGAAATCCAACTCACTGATGCCGCCGCGACGTATCGTGCTGGACGCGATGCTGGTCTGCTCGGCGAGAATACGAGTCGCGAGCTGTTCGGCGGACATTTCGCAGGAGAAAAACCCGACCACGCCACCATTGATCGACTTCATCGTGCCGTCTGCCTGAACCTCCGCGCGATGAGCTTTGGCAACGTTGTAGGCGATGTTGGTGGCAAGCGCCGTCTTGCCCATGCCGGGGCGACCGGCAACGATGATCAAGTCGGAGGGCTGCAGCCCGCCCATCTTGATGTCGAGATCGCGCAGGCCGGTCGCAATGCCGGACAGCTTGCCGTCGCGCTGAAAGGCTTTTGCGGCCATATCGACGGCAACGGTCAACGCTTGCGCGAAGCGCTGGAAGCCGCCGTCATAACGCCCGGACTCGGCCAGTTCATACAGCCGGCGCTCGGCATCCTCGATCTGCGCCCGCGGCGCAAAATCGACCGGCGCGTCGAAAGCGACGTTCACCATATCCTCGCCGATCCGGATCAGGTCCCGGCGCAGCGCCAGCTCGTAGATCGTGCGCCCGTAGTCCTGGGCATTGATGATGGTGGTCGCTTCAGCGGCGAGGCGGGCGAGATATTGGGCGACTGTCATGCCGCCCATGTCGGTTTCAGCCGGAAGGAACGTCTTGAGCGTGACCGGGGTGGCGATCTTGCCCATCCGGATCAAGCTACCGGCGGTCTCGTAGATCGTCTGATGCATCGGCTCGAAGAAGTGCTTCGGCTCCAGAAAGTCCGACACACGATAAAAAGCGTCGTTGTTGACCAGTATAGCCCCGAGCAGGGCCTGTTCGGCCTCGATGTTATGCGGTGCGCTCCGATAGGCCGGAGTCCCGGCCTCCGGTGTGAGTTTCAGAACGTTCGAATCAAGAAGGGCCATGTGCTCGAGTGTTGGCGGAACTTTTGGCGGATGCGGGGCGGCGATAAAGCGCCACTCCCGCCGCGATCGGAAGCGCGCCAACCCGCCTTATGCCCGATTCACACAATGGGCCTTCCGAATTCCCAGCGCTGTGGCCCATTCGCGCTTGACGAGCGGTCGCGCCGGACGGCGCCCGGTGAACCTTTTGGAACCGTCGCCATACGAATCGGAGAGTGGGCCGGCCGGTTTTCACCGCGGCGTGAGGAACAAGCTGAGCATTGCCGGATTGGTGCTGACGCGGATTGGAGCCGGACAGGGGTAGGCGATGGGCCAGCGACTTCGGCAGGGACGATCGGCAGCCGAGGAGAGAATGTGGCTCTCCGCTTTGGTCGAGGCGATGGAAGAAGTCTCGCGTCCGGAGTTCCGCTTTACGTGCTGCGATCGTGCGGTTCTGGAAGAGGTACGACGACACCTGGCACGGCCGCCGACAGCGCGCATGTCCATCGCGGCAAACGTTACGCTCCCAAGCTAAGCAGCGGCCTACTCGCCGGCGATTTGCAGCCGAGGACGTCGGCCGCGCTCGATCCCGCGAAGCCTTGCTTCTTCTCGGAAGATGTAGTCACGCGTTATCGGCACCACGCCCTGGCGTTTTGTGAGCTGGATCTGGAAATTCATCATGTTCTGCTTGCGGAACGACATTTCCGAGCACGCGAGGTAAAACTCCCACATCAGCGCAAAACGCTCGTCATAAAGCGCCACCGCTTCCTCGCGGCGCGCCAGGAAACGCTCGCGCCACGCTTTGAGGGTCTCGGCATAATGTAGCCGCAGGATTTCGATGTCGCATACCAGCAGCCCGGCGCGCTCGATTGCCGGGATTACTTCGGAAAGCGCGGGGATATAGCCGCCCGGGAAGATGTATTTCGCGATCCAGGGATTGGTGGCGTCGGGTCCTTCCGAACGGCCGATCGAGTGCAGAATCATGACGCCGTCTTCGGTAAGCAGTTCGGCGCAGCGTCTGAAGTAGGTCTCATAGAAGTCGACGCCGACATGTTCGAACATGCCCACCGAAACGACCCGGTCGAACGGACCGCCGACATCGCGGTAGTCCTCCAGAAGGAACTTGGCCGATCGCGTCAGATTTCGCTCGGCCGCGCGGGCATTGGAGACCTGGAGCTGTTCGGTCGACAGCGTGACGCCAGTGACCTTGGCGCCCACCATTTCGGCCAGATAGAGGCTCAGTCCGCCCCAGCCCGATCCGATGTCGAGGACGCGATGGCCGCGCCTTATCAGCAGCTTGGCGGCAACATGGCGCTTCTTGGCGAGTTGGGCATCGTCGAGCGTGGCGTCTTGCGATTCGAAATAGCCGCAGCTGTATTGTTTGTCGTCATCCAGGAACAGCGAATACAGCCGCCCATCAAGATCATAGTGGCGCGCCACGTTGTTTTTGGACCGACGGCGTGGATTGAACTGCCTGACGTGCCGGACCAGGTACCGAAGCCACCATTGAAGTTTTGCCCAGCGCGGCAATATCTCCGGCTGGTCCATCAGGATCGCGAGCGCGTCCGCGATCGAGCCTTGCTCGACGACGAAGCTGCCCTCCATGTAGACTTCGCCCAAAGCAAGTTCCGGGTTGAGCAAGACCCTGCGCTCAGCATCGGCGGTCAGGAAACGCGCGCAGACCGGCTCGCCAGTGCCGTCACCGCAGGTAAATGCCGCTCCGCTGGCGGTGATAAATGTCATCGAACCGCGGCGGATGAACTCACTCAGGAAATAACGTAGCAAACGATCCATCGAAACCACCAATAAGCGATCCCGCAGAAGCCCTCCGCATGGCCGTCATCCCGACGCGCGGCGGATTAAAGGGTTCCCGCGCGCCTCAATTGCAGCATAAAGGCGAGGGAACCACCGCGCCAGAGGGTATGTGGGTTGCGGCATAAGTGCGCTTCCATTCGCAGGATAATGGTCTAAAAGGTGACCCGCCGCCGGTGCCCGGCTCAAGCGAAGCTGGAAGCGATTTCCGCATCTGGAGACTCAGGAATGTTGAGCCGAGCGCTCAGGTTAGCGACGGTTGGGCTTCTGATCGGGGCGACGCCGGTGCTGGCCCAAGTGCAAAATCTTGAGGCGGGCAAGAGCCCTGCCCAGATCTTCGCGGGGACGTGCACGGCCTGCCACAAGGCTCCGCGCGGTCTATTGAAAACGGTTGCGCCGGGCTCTCTGCCGGGCTTCCTGCGGCAGCATTACACCACCAGTTCCGAAATGGCCTCGCTGCTTGCCGGCTTCCTGGTCTCGAATGGAGCTGCGGACACCCGCTATGCCGGGAGCGCAAAAAACGGCGAAAAACCCGAAGCAAGGGCCGGCGGCGCGCCCGACCAGCTCGATCGCTTTGGCCGCAGGTTCCGCCCCGGCCCGCAGGAGGCCGCCCGGCCAGAGGCAGACCCCCGTGAAGCCGCGAGGACTGACGCGCCCGTTCCCGAATCCCAACGCTCGGGGCGCAATGCTCGCCGGTTTGCACCTCCGGCGGATATCCCGGCGGAAAATCAGGAACCCGCTCAGGCCTCCAATGAACGCGGGCCCGACGGACGCAGACTGTCTGCCAAGCAGAAACTGAGCAAGCGAGGCAAGCCCGGCGGCGAGGAGTCGCCCCGGAGCGAGCCGGTCAATGCTGAGGCCGCCAACGAAGAGCCCCCCAAGAGCGAGGCCGCGCAAACCGACACGCCGAAGATCGAAAATCCCAAGACTGAGACCGCCAAGAGCGAGACAGCCAGAAGCGAGACGGCCAGCGTCGGGGACGCCAAAACGGAGGCCATCAAGCCGTCAGCAGCCGAGACCAGATCCGAGCCAGTCAGGCTTGAGGCCTCGAAAGATACCGGCAATTCCGAATCCCCGGCTGCGCGGCCCGACGCCGTGCCGCAGGTCACTCCGACTCCGGCTGTCGCCGCCGCCATTTCCGGCGGCACGCGCGAAACGTCGCCTGTCGGGCCCGCGCCGCAGACCCAGCCACAGACCTTGACGGCGTCCGCGCCGCCTCCGGTGCCGCCTGCCGGTCCGCCCGCTCCGCCGATCTCGCGATAGCCTGTTCGGACTGAAGCCGGCCCGATCAGGCCGGCTTGACGCGGCAGATTGAGGCCGAGTTACGAAGCCGCACCGTCCTGTGGCTCCCCTTCATCGTGGCGGGCTTCAGGGTCGAAGAACTCCCCGGCGGCAGCAAGCGCCTCGGCGGCCGCGTCCTGGTCTTCCTGGCGGCTGGAGATATCCTCGCCTCGATTGATGCGCTCGGCCTCGTCGGCGCTGCGGGCCACTGTCACGCTTACGCTCACTTCGACCTCCGGATGCACGGCGATAGCAATTCTGTGCTTGCCGATCGTCTTGATGGGCGCGTCCAGCATCACCTGGCTG
>JBJMTO010000109.1:0-20791 GCA_045811665.1 Bradyrhizobium sp. | reverse complement strand
TTTTCGGTGTCGAACGCCTCGAAATTACTCGACGGCGCTCGCGAACAGGCGGTCTCCGATGCACGTCGCAAGGCCGAGATCTACGCCAAGGCCGCCGGTGTCACGCTCGGCGAAGCTCTTGGGATTTCGGAGGAAGGCGCTGCCAGTCCGATCGCCTATCGCAGGAACGTCCAGGGGATCGCGGCGTCTGCCACGCCGGTAGCGCAGGGCGAAGAGACCCTTCAGGTCACGGTCAGCGTGTCCTGGGCGATCAAGCAGGCGCAGTGACGTCGCTAGTTGCGCCGCGCGCTTTCGATTTTCAAACAGCCAGATTTTCAAACAGCCAGATTGCCTCGTTGCGAGCGAAAGGGTCCGATGACAGGCTCCGCGAAACAATCCATTACTTGCACGGCGACCGTTTGTTCACCTCGCCCCGCCTGCGGGGAGAGGTCGCGAGCATCTTGCGAGCGGGTGAGGGGGAGTCTCGACAGGCTCGGAATCGCCGTTCTTCACCTCGGCCCGCCTGCGGGGAGAGGTCGCGAGCATCTTTGCGAGCGGGTGAGGGGGATTCTTAAGCAGGCTCGGACTCGCGGATAGTCCCCCTCACCCGGAGACTTTGCTTCGCGCCGTCTCCGACCTCTCCCCGCAAGCGGGGCGAGGTGAAGCAGCGGCATCGAGGTCATACGGATGCTGTCTGTTGCTGTCATCACCCGCGAAAGCGGGGTATCCAGTACGCCGCGGCTTTTCGATTCCATCATCACTTTCTCTGGAATACTGGATCGTCCGCCTTCGCGGACGATGACGGAGGGACACAGCGAGCTCACAACCCACCACACACACCTTCACGTTCTCGCCGCGTGAAAACGCCCGAGCTTTGCCAACAACTACCCTCGAAAAAACAGAGGGCGCAGGGAATGCCGGGTGCGCGCTGCACCCGCAGTCTCGCGTGCAAAAGTAAAAAAGCACACGAGGTAGTCACCACAGGTTCACCGGAACAACCCGGCATTCCCCGCGCAATGGTTTTAACGGTTTACTTCGTGATCTCCCCGGTGATCGGGCTTGTTTGTCACCGTCGCCTTGCGAATATGGCTGGTCCGCGCCCGGTCGGGCCGACTTCGTCTCCGCAAAACTTGACGCCAGCGTCGAGGCGTCAGGACCACACGACTTCGCCGTCCGCAGCAACATCGTTCGTCTGCGCGCTGCCTGATCGCTCACGGGTTGGACCCCGCCCTGCGATCACGATTGCGCGCCGACGCTGCCTGCGTCCACCGCATCCCTGCCCAACGTCCGTGACGGTCGCGAAACGCCCCTCTCTCGGGCAGGGACGGCACAGACATCGCCGGTGATTTGCCCCGAGAGAGAAGGGAAATATTTTTTGAATGGGGGGTGGACAGCAAACTGCTGATTTGCGCGACCATGCAATGTTGGTGTGCCTTGCCGCCGTTTCTCTTTCCGTTATGCGAGAATGCTACTGGACCGTCCTGCGGGAGCGAGAAGGCGGTGGCGGTGCCGGTGCAATGACCGGCGGCGCAACGGTCGCAGTCGCGGGCGTCGAGGCGCATTTGCTGCGTTGCCAGGCCTCGTCGGCAAATCTGGCCTGCCCTCGCACCGAGACGTATTCGTTGCGATAGGCGAGTTCGGCAACGACGGGACCTGCCACGCCGGTTTCGGCTTTCGCCATCAGGCCCTGCAATTCGGCCCCGCGATTGGCGAGGTTTTTGCGTTCGGTCTCGAGTTGCTTGCAATCATACAGGTCGTATTTGGCTGGATCGGCAAACGCCGTGCTCATGGTGTCGCTCATGTCAGCGCAGCCGTTAAGCCCAACGGCCAGCGCGAGCGCCGCCGCGGCGGCCACGGCGCGTATCACCGGCTGAGAACAGTAGAGGCGAACAGTCATACGAGCCTTGGTAAACGGACAAGTGCGGTTGCGTAAAGCAGGCGCATGTCCGCATTGAGGCTTTGCCTTCAGCATCGCCCTCGCTTAAGGAAGGAGAAGTTTCTTGAGACTCGCCAATTCCGTGTCTTAAGAAACCGCGCTAAGTAGCTGATTTGATGAATAAAGCGGACGTGGCGGAACTGGTAGACGCAAGGGACTTAAAATCCCTCGATGGCAACGTCGTGTGGGTTCGAGTCCCACCGCCCGCACCAGGCAAAGTTCACTAACATCCAGCCGCGCCGCCGTTCGCAAGTTCGGTGACCATCAACCATTCGCCGCGCCCTGACGCCGAGTGGACCTATGGCGAGACCCGCCGCATCGTGGCCAAACCTGCATGAAGCTCTCGGCCCGCTCCGCAACATCGGTCCTCACTTCAACCTCGTGAGCTTCGTCCGGGGACCCTACTGCGTGTATTCACGGAAGAGATATCCGCAATTCAGCGCAGACGTGCGCTGGTCCTCGGAATTTTGCCTTTTGACTCAGGCGGACCTCCAAGCGCAGTGCAAAGGGAACTCAGTCGGAATATTGTGAAGAGTTCGATAGCGACTTGGGAGGACATGATGAAGACTTTCGCACTAGCACTGTGCCTTTCGTCAGGGGCTTTCCTGACGTTTGCCTTTGCGGGACCCGCAGAAGAAGCTAACGCGGTGATCGAACAATGGTCAGCTACGTACAGTGCAAACGACCGCGACGCGCTCGTAGGCCTCTACGCCCCCGATGCGATCCTGCTCGGAACGACTAGCCCAGCGATCTCGGAGGGCACGGAAGAGATAAGAAAATACTTTCAGGAATTGCCCGGCAGTGGTCGCAAGAACACAATCGTTGAGCGACGAACGATGGTTATGAACGAGACCTCCGTAGTGGGGACCGGATTTTACAACTTTGCTCGGGCCACAGAAAACAACACTCCCCGCCCATCACGCTTTACCATGGTGGTTGTCAAACGCGACGGTCGATGGATGATCGCCCACCACCATTCGTCACCGCTGTCGGCCTCACGACAATGACGTAGCACTTACCGAGCAGGCGCGTGCTCCGCTATCCCAGTGAATGAGTCCATAAACAGCCGCTGGTCAAAAGCACTGCGCCTTCTTAGAACGAGCGAAAGACATATGGCTCCGGGCACAATCTTTTTCGCTGTACTTGTTGGTTTTCAAGGGGATAAGCCGCGCTCCAAGTCGTCCCACCGTCCGGACACCGGTGCGCCGGTGCGTGGCGCCGCGCGTGGCCAAACCCGGGTCACCTTCGGCACCGTTCGGCTCGGGAACAATTAGGCCGACTGGGCAGTAGTCATCCCGGAGGAATGACTATGAATGTCGGGAACGAGCGGACAAAATCGATCTGGGCCGATACGGCTGTAGCGCCGAGCGCCGTTCCTCTTGGACACGACATCGAAGCGGATACCGTCGTCATCGGCTCGGGCATTGCCGGGTTATCGACCGCATACGAACTTTGCGAACAAGGCCAACGCGTCGTGGTGTTGGACCGTGGCGCGATTGGTACCGGCATGACGGCCCGAACTACCGCCCACCTGGCGTCGATCTCGGATGACGGTTTTGACACGCTCATCGATATTAGGGGCGAAGAGAACGCTCGATTGTTTTATCAGAGCCACTCGGCGTCGATTGAACGCATTGAAGCAATCCAGGAGCGACTTGGAATTGCCTGCGACTTCAAGAGAGTCCAAGGTCTGCTTTTTCCCAAGGTTGGCGGCAAGGCATCTGAGCTCGACGTGCACATGAAAGCCGCCAAACAACTTGGCGTAAAGGTGACGGACAGTCAGGGACTTCCATTCAAAGGACAGGAAAACACGCGCTACTTGAGTTACGCCGACCAGGCGCGGTTTCATCCTCTCGCATATCTGCGCGGGCTGGCGGAAGCGATCCAGAAAAACAATGGACAGCTCTATGCAAGCACCGCGGTTACGAGCACCGAAGAAAATGATCACGGCGTTGTTGTAGGAACTGAAGATGGCCGGCGCGTCCGCGCAAGATTTGCCGTGGTCGCCACCAATTCACCTGTCAATAATATCGTGGCCATTCACACCAAGGAGGCGCCTTATCGCACCTATGCGATGGCGTTTCTGATCCCGCGCGACACGCTTCCCGACCAGCTCTATTGGGACACCGCGGATCCCTATCACTATGTTCGCTTAAGTCCAGGCACCGGGACTACGGATTACTTGATTGTTGGCGGTGCCGATCACAAGACCGGCGAAGCCGACGATGGGAATGTTCGTTTCGAAAGCCTCGAAGCATGGACGCGAAATCTCGTCCCCAATCTCGGGCGGGAAACGCATCGCTGGTCCGGTCAGGTACTCGAGCCGGTCGACCACAGCGCGTTTATAGGGCGCAACCCCGGAAGCGAGAAAGTGTTCGTCGTCACCGGTGACTCCGGTCAGGGAATCACGCACGGCGTGGTGGCCAGCCTGCTGATTTCCGACCTGATAAGCAAAGGCTCAAGTCCTTGGTCGGAGCTGTACGATCCCAATCGGATCACTGCCAGTTCGATCAAAACCTTTGTCGCCGAGAACGTCACCACCCTGAAACAGTTCGCGGAGTATCTAGCCCCCGGTGAACTAAACTCGTTTGATGAGCTCAAACCCGGTCACGGCGCCATCGTTCGGAGCGGCCTGCAGAAAGTTGCCGCCTATCGGGCCGAGGACGGCACGCTCCTTAAGTGCTCTGCAAAATGTACCCATGTCGGGTGTCATATTCATTGGAATTCATTGGAAACCTGTTGGGATTGTCCCTGTCACGGGTCACAGTTTGCACCGGGAGGCGACGTGTTGAATGCCCCAGCGATATCGGCATTGGAAAAGCTGAGGGACTGATAGGGGCAGCAGCCTGCCAATCGGAGCTGATGCTTCCATTCGATGCTCGCGCTGGAAAGAGGCTGGGCGTTGCGCCGCCTGGCGACCGGATGATCTCGTCAGTTGAGCGATTGGTTCAAGTAAAAAATTCGAGAGCGTAGAGGCTGGCGCTCAGATCGTGGTGAGTTGTGCTAAACTCGGCAAACAAAAACGGTCGAGCAAGAGAGGAACCACACATGGCCTCCATCACAACAACCGCCAACAATTTCTTCAAAGCATGTGAGACCGGAAAGGGTTGGGACGGCTGCAAGTCTTACTGCAGGCCAAACGCGACCTTCAGCGCTCAGGCCGAACCGCTGGCGAACGTCAAAACGCTTGCAGAATATGCGGATTGGATGAAGGGGCTACTCACGATCATGCCCGACGGCAGCTACGAGGTGAAATCCTTTGCGACCGACGATGAACGCAACAACGTTGCCGCCTATGCGGTGTTTACCGGTACTCATACAGGTCCCGGCGGGCCGTGTGAGCCGACAGGCAAAAAGACCAGCTCGGATTATGTCTACGTTATGCAATTCAGCGGCGACAAGATCAGTCACATGACGAAGATCTGGCATTCGGGTATGGCGCTCAAGGAATTAGGCTGGGCTTGAGCGGGTTCCCGGAGCTTGCAACGGTTGCCGCGCAGCCCGCATCCGGCGGCGCTTGCGCCGACCGGATCGTTTGTGGCTGCGCCGCCGTTGCTGAGCCCTACTCCGACTTGTCGATGTTCCAGAAGATCGGCGTGGCCGGACCGCCGAGCACGCCGGTGAGCGATTTGCGCCAGGCGCTTGGAGCCCTGTACTGCCCGAGCGGCAGGTAAATCACCTGCTCCAGAACGTAGGCCTGGATGTCAGCGGCGATTTTCTTTTGCTCGTCGGGTGAGGTGGAGCGCGCGTAGGCGTCGCGCATCGCTTCCAGCTTGGCGTCCTCCGGCCAACCGAACCAGGCGCCACTCTTGCCTTTGCCGCTGGTCGGCAGGCTTGCGATGGGGTTGATCACGTCGGCGGCGGCCCAATTGGTGAAGAACATGTTCCAGCCGCCCTCCTTCGGCGGTTTCTGGCTGGCGCGGCGCGTGACGACCGTCTGCCAATCTGTGGCCTGCACATCCACCTTGAAGCCGGCCTCACGCAGCAGTTGCGCGGCCACGATCGGCTGCGCCTTCAGTGTCACAACATCGCCGGGAGCCATGATGACGATAGGCGTGCCGTCGTAGCCGGATTCGGCGAGAGCCTTTTTCGCCGCCGCCATACCATTGCCCTTCACCAGCGTCTCGGAGCCGGCATCGCTCGCCAGCGGCGTGTCGCACATGAAGATCGCGCCACAGAGCTTGTAATATTCGGGATTGCCAACCAGCGCGTCCAGAATGTCTTTCTGGTTCATCGCCAGGAAAGCTGCGCGGCGGACCTTGAGGTTGTCGAAAGGCGGATAGAGGAAATTCATTCGCCCTACGGTCTGAAGGCCAAGCTTGTCGAGCGTCTCGACTTTCAGGTCCTTGTTCGCAGCCAGTACAGGGAGGATATCGAACGACGGGTTCTCCATGAAATCGATGTCGCCGGACTGCAGCGCGTTGACCGCGGTCTGCGCATCCGCCATCGTGATCCACTCGACCCGGTCGACCTTGGCGACCTTGCCGCCGGAGGTCCAGCTCGGCGCTTCCTTGCGCGGCACATAGTCTTTGTTCTTTTCATAGACGGCCTTCACGCCAGGCTGAAATTCGGCCTGCATGAATTTGAAGGGCCCCGAGCCGATATGCTCCGAAATGGCTTTGTCGGCCGGCGTCTCGGCCATCCGCTTCGGCATCATAAAAGGGACCACGGACGAAGGTTTTCCGATCGATTCCAGCACCAGTCCGTAGGGCTCCTTCAGCTTCAGCGTAATGGTTTTCGGGTCAGTGGCCTCGATGCTGGCGGTGAAGCTCATCAGCTTCTGGCCCATGCCGTCGCGCTTGCCCCAGCGCTGCAGGGAGGCGACGCAATCCTCCGCGGTCACCGCCGCGCCGTCATGCCACTTCAGGCCATCGCGAAGCGTAAAGGTGTAGGTCAGCTTGTCGTCCGAAACCTTCCACTCCGCCATCTGCGGCTGGATCTTGAAATTGGAATCGGTCGCCAGCAGCGTGTCATAGACCATGTAGCCATGGTCGCGGGTGATATACGCGGTGGTGATGATCGGATCGGTCACGCGCAGATCGGAATGCATCACCGCGGTGAGGGTCTTGGCGTCCGCCATCGATGGGAACGCCAGCGCGGTCGAGAGCGCAAGCGCTCGGACCAACTGCGAGGCATTCATGGGCCGCTTCCAACGAGGCATCTGGAACATGAGCTAACTCTCCTGACGTAAAAAACCGGTCACAGCCGATGGTCTCTGTGGCATGCGGCGCGTAGTTGCTCGCGCTAACATGCTGCAACTCCAAGGCATTTGAGACTTGCATCAAGCGCGCGGCACGTCAATCGGGTTTTGGCGCATAGTCCTTCCTGCGAATTGCGCGCGCCCGTCCTTATGTTTCACTTTACAAATTCATTGCCGCTCATTCTCGTAACCCATCCTCTCCACCCGAGCCTCGTTCGATCTGGCCGCAACGAAGAGAGAATTGACATGAACCCGGCTAATCTTCCCTTTGATTCCGAAGCCATGCTGCAAGGACTGCGCGGCTGGGTGGAATGCGAAAGCCCGACCTGGGATGCAAGCGCGGTCGAGCGCATGCTCGATCTGGCTTCACGCGACATGGCGATCATGGGTGCGTCGATAGAACGCATCGCAGGACGGCAGGGTTTCGCCGGCTGCGTGCGGGCCAGGTTTCCGCATCCCAAGCAGGGGGAACCCGGCATCCTGATCGCCGGGCACTTCGATACGGTCCACCCGGTCGGCACCCTGCAAAAGCTGGCGTGGCGTCGCGAAGGCGACAAATGCTTCGGCCCGGGCATATACGACATGAAGGGGGGCAATTACCTGAGCCTCGAGGCGATCCGGCAACTGGCGCGCGCCGCTTTCACGACCCCGCTGCCGATCACGGTTCTGTTCACGCCGGACGAGGAAGTCGGCACACCCTCCACCCGGGACATCATCGAGGCCGAGGCAGCCCGTAACAAATACGTGCTGGTGCCGGAGCCCGGCCGGGCCAACAACGGCGTCGTCACTGGGCGTTATGCGATCGCGCGGTTCAATCTGGAGGCGACAGGCAAGCCGAGCCATGCCGGCGCGACGCTGTCGTCCGGCCGCTCCGCCATTCGCGAGATGGCGCGCCAGATCATCGCCATCGACGGGATGACCACGGAGGACTGCACGTTCAGCGTCGGAATTGTGCATGGCGGCCCATGGGTCAATTGCGTCGCAACAACGTGCACCGGCGAGGCGCTGAGCATGGCCAAGCGCCAGGCCGATCTCGATCGCGGGGTCGAGCAGATGCTGGCGCTGTCCGGAACCGCCAATGATGTGACCTTCAAGGTCACCCGCGGCGTGACCCGTCCGGTATGGGAGCCCGATGCGGGCACCCTCGCCCTCTATGAAAAGGCGCGGAGCGTGGCAAAGCAGATGGGCGTCGAACTGCCCCACGGCAGCGCCGGCGGCGGTTCCGACGGCAATTTCACCGGAGCGATGGGGATCCCGACGCTCGACGGCCTCGGCGTTCGCGGCGCGGATGCGCACACGCTCAACGAACACATCGAAATAGGAAGCTTGGCCGAACGCGGCCGCCTCATGGCGGGACTGCTGGCGACCTTGGAATGATGCAAGTCCGTCCTGCCTCGATGGCACGGGACTTGCTAAAACTTTGAATTGGGCTGGCGGGATGCGAGAATGGCTTATGATTGATTTCTGGAAGCTCTTGAAAACTGGATCGGTCGTCCCTGCGAGTAGGCGGAACTGATGCTTGGATATCTGCTTCGGCGCGTGCTTGCGGCCATTCCAGTGATGGGCGTGGTGGCTCTGTTCGTGTTCCTGTTGCTGCGCCTGACGCCGGGCGATCCTGCCGCCATTCTGGCCGGCGACAATGCCACCCCGGAGCAGCTCGAGCGCATCCGCGCATCGCTCGGCCTGAACGAACCGTTGTACGAGCAATTCTTCACCTGGGTGAACAAGCTGCTGCATGGCGATCTCGGGGTGTCGCTGATTTCGCACGTGCCGGTGCTCAAGATGATCAGCCAGCGGGTTGAACCGTCGATCTCGATCGCCCTTTGCACCATTGTGATGTCCATTCTCATCGCGGTGCCGCTGGGCGTAGTTGCGGCGTGGAAGCACGGCACCTGGATCGATCGCTTCGTGATGGGATTGTCGGTGGTCGGCTTCTCCGTTCCCGTGTTCGTCATCGGCTATGTGCTGATCCAGATCTTCGCCATCGACCTGCGGTGGGTCCCGGTGCAGGGTTTCAGGAGCATCACCGCCGGGTTCGGGCCGTTTCTGGAACGCATCATCCTGCCGACCTGCGCGCTGTCGTTCATCTACGTCGCGTTGATCGCGCGTATGACCCGGGCTTCGATGCTGGACGTGCTGGGTGAGGACTACGTTCGCACCGCCCGCGCCAAGGGTATCGGCGAGACCGCCGTGCTGCTGCGCCACGCATTGCGCAACGCCGCCGTCCCCGTGATCACGGTGATCGGCACCGGATTTGCCCTGTTGATATCCGGCGTGGTGGTCACCGAAAGCGTGTTCAACCTACCCGGCATCGGCCGTCTCACCGTCGATGCGGTGCTGGCGCGCGATTATCCAGTCATTCAGGCGATGATCCTTTTGACCTCGGCCATCTATGTCGGCGTCAATCTTCTCATTGACGTCGCCTACACCCTGCTCGATCCCAGGATCCGGTACTGATGGCGATCGACACCCTCCCAGAACCGTCCATTCCCGTCACCACGCCCTTCCGGCCGGGCATGGGATTCCTGACATCGACGCCGATCATTGCCGTGGCTACCGTCTGCCTTGTGCTGGTGATCTTGTCGGCGATCCTGGCGCCGTGGTTGGCGCCGCACGATCCGCTGTTGCTGGCGCCCTCGCAGCGGCTGAAGCCCGCCAGCGCGCAATTCATCCTCGGCACCGACGCCTACGGCCGTGACGTGCTGTCCCGCATCATCTACGGCGGGCGGATATCGCTGCTGATCGGGCTTGGCGCGGCGGTGTTCAGTGTCGGCGTGGGGCTGCTGATCGGTCTGGTGTCCGGGTTCTTCAAGTGGGTGGACGCGATCATGATGCGCGTCATGGATGGCCTGATGGCGATCCCCAGCATCCTGCTTGCGATCGCGGTGGTGTCGCTGTCGGGCGCCAGCCTCACGACCGTGCTGGTCGCCATCACGATTCCGGAAATTCCGCGCGTCGCGAGACTGGTGCGCTCGGTAGTGCTGTCGGCGCGCGAGGAGCCTTACGTCGAAGCCGCGATATCGGTCGGCTCCAGCCTGCCCAAGATCATGTGGCGCCATCTGATGCCCAACACCGTCGCGCCGTTGATCGTGCAAGGCACCTACGTCTGCGCCTCCGCCATTCTCACCGAAGCGATCCTGTCGTTTCTCGGCGCCGGGATCAGCCCGGAGACCCCGACATGGGGCAATATCATGGCCGAAGGCCGCGCGTACTTTCAAATCAAGCCGTCGCTGATCTTCTGGCCGGGCCTGCTGCTGTCGATCGCGATCCTCAGCGTCAACCTGATCGGGGATGCCGCGCGAGACGCGCTCGATCCGCGCATGAAGCAGCGAGAGAGCGGCAAGTAATGAGCAATCTCGTTCTCGATATCGACAAGCTCGTCGTTAGCCTCGGCAAGAACACAAGCAGCGAACGGATCATCGACGGTGTCTCGCTGCGGGTCCACGAGCGCGAGACGCTGTGCGTTGTCGGCGAAAGCGGATCGGGCAAGTCGGTGACCGCGCTGAGCGTGATGGGGCTGCTGCAAAAGGGCGCGCTGGTGCCTTCAGGCGGCAGCATCAGGCTGGTCGGCGAAGAGCTTCTCACAGCCAGCGACCGTCGGCTGCGCCAGTTGCGCGCCACCACCATGGCGATGATCTTCCAGGAGCCGATGACGGCGCTCAATCCGGTGGTGCCGGTCGGCCGGCAGATCGACGAGGTGCTGCGCGCGCATACCGATCTGGACGCGCGGACGCGGCGCAAGCGCATCCTCGACATGATGGAGCAGGTTCGTCTGCCCGAGGTCGAGCGCATTTTCGCCTCTTACCCGCATCGGCTGTCCGGCGGTCAGCGCCAGCGCATCATGATTGCGATGGCGCTGGTGCTGGAGCCGAAGCTGTTGATTGCGGACGAGCCGACAACGGCGCTGGACGTGACCACGCAGAAGCAGATCCTGACACTGATCCGGGATCTGCAGCGCGATCACGGCACTGCCGTGCTCTTCATCACCCACGACATGGGCGTGGTCGCCGAAATCGCCGACCGCGTCGCCGTGATGCGTCAGGGCCAGCTGGTCGAGACCGGAACGCTCGACGCCATCTTGCGCTCGCCGACGATGGAGTACACCCGCAATCTGCTCTCGGCGGTACCGAGCCTGGTGCCGCGTACGGCGCGAGCCAACTCTGCCGAGCCAGTGGTGCTGGAGACCGACGACCTCGGCAAGATCTATCGCGAGCGCTCGTTCTTCGGCAGCGTGCGCGAAGTCGCGGCCGCCCAGAACGTGACACTCACTTTGCGAAAAGGCCGCACGCTGGGCATCGTGGGCGAGAGCGGTTCCGGCAAATCCACGGTGGCGCGCTGCATCGTGCGGCTGATCGATCCGACCTCCGGCGCGATCCGTCTCGCCGGGCGCGATATCTCCGAGCTGTCTCGCGCGCTGCTGCAACCGCATCGCAAGCGCATCCAGATCATCTTCCAGGACCCCTATCGCTCGCTCAACCCGCGCATCACCGTCGGCGAGACGATTGCGGAAGGCCCGATCAACTACGGCACGCCGCGCGAACAGGGGCTGGAGAGGGCTCGCGAGCTACTCGAACTGGTCGATCTGCCTGCCGATGCGATTTCGCGCTATCCGCACCAATTCTCCGGTGGCCAGCGGCAGCGCATCGCGATTGCCCGGGCACTGGCGCTTGATCCCGACGTGCTGGTAGCGGACGAAGCGGTCTCGGCGCTGGACGTCTCGGTGCAGGCCCAGGTCCTTCACCTGCTCGATGAAATCCAGACCAGGCTTGGCATCGCGCTGTTGTTCATCACCCACGATTTGCGGGTGGCGGCGCAAATCTGCGACGACGTTGCCGTGATGCAGCACGGCCGCATCGTCGAGCACGGGCCGGCGGCCAAGGTGCTGACGCATCCGCAGCAAGCCTACACCCGGCAGCTGCTCGATGCTGCCCCGGGAAGGGGTTGGGATTTTGCCAATTTCCGCCCGGTTGCGCTTGCCGGCGCCGCGACGGCATAGCAAGCGCAAGCGCGTACGCGGCATGCTAAACGGGATTGCTTCGTCGCTTGCGCTTCTCGCCGCGCCGAGGCTAACGTTGCCCACGCGAACAGTTGACCGAGAGAATTGATGGCCCGTATCGCCGTAGGCGGCTTCCTGCACGAGACCAACACCTTCGCACCAACGAAGGCGACCTATGACGACTTCGTTCACGGCGGTGGCTGGCCGGCGCTGGCGCAAGGCGCCGACGTGCTCAAGGTCATGCGCAACATCAATGTGGGCTTGGCAGGATTCATCCAAGCGGCGGAAGCTCAGCGCTGGCAGTTGATTCCCACCATCTCATGTGGCGCCAGTCCGTCCGCGCATGTGACGCGCGACGCGTATGAACGGATCGTCCAGGTGATGGTCGAGGGCATCAAGGCGGCGGGTAATCTCGATGCGGTGTATCTTGATCTGCACGGCGCGATGGTGACGGAGCATTTCGATGACGGCGAAGGCGAGATTCTCAGGCGCGTCCGCGCAGTGATCGGCAAGGACCTGCCGCTGGTGGCCAGCCTCGACCTCCACGCCAACGTCACGCCGGAAATGGTGGACCACGCGGACGCTCTGATCGCCTATCGCACCTATCCGCACGTCGACATGGCCGATACAGGCCGCGCCGCGGCCAGGCATCTGGCGCTGCTCCTGCGCAGCAAGCAAAAATTTGCAAAGGCGTTCCGGCAACTGCCGTTCCTGATTCCGATCAGCTGGCAATGCACCAATGATCCCCCGGCCAAGGGCATCTATCAAAAGCTGGCCGCGCTCGAAACCGAGGCGGTGCCCACGCTGTCGTTCGCGCCGGGCTTTCCGGCCGCCGACTTTGCTCACTGCGGCCCTAGCGTGTTCGCCTACGGTCGAACCCAGGCGGAGGCCGATGCAGCCGCGGATGACATCGCCGCGATGGTCGAAGGCCACGAGAGTGATTTCGACGGCCGGATCTATGCACCGGACGAGGGCGTGCGCCGGGCCATGGAGTTGGCGAAAATCGCGAGCAGACCCATCGTCATTGCCGACACCCAGGACAATCCCGGCGCGGGCGGCGATTCCGACACCACGGGCATGCTGCGCGCGCTGGTGCGCAACAACGCCGCCAGAGCAGCGATCGGGGTGATCTACGACCCCCAATCGGCAAAGGCCGCGCATGCGGCCGGTGCCGGCGCCACGGTCAGCCTTGCACTTGGCGGGAAATCGGGCATCCCGGGGGATGCGCCCTACCGCGAAACCTTCATCGTCGAGCGACTTTCCGACGGACGCTTCGTAGCACCCGGTCCCTATTACGGCGGCCGGGAGATGGACATGGGCCCGTCGGCGGCGTTGCGGATCGGTGACGTGAGGGTCGTGGTCAGCTCGCACAAGGCGCAACTCGCGGACCAATCGATGTACCGTTACGTTGGCATCGAGCCGACCGAGCAGGCAATCCTCGTCAACAAGAGTTCGGTGCATTTCCGCGCCGATTTCGAACCGATCGCCGAATCCTTGTTGATCTGCGCCGCACCCGGCGCGATGCCGGCCGACACCGCCGCGTTACCCTGGACACGGCTGCGTGCTGGCATTCGCATCAGGCCGAACGGCCCTGTATTCGTCCCTGCAAACAAGTCACGTTTAACCGGATAGAGGTTCAATGCCCAACATCGATCGCATCGACGGCTATGCCGACGAACTCACCGCAATCCGCCGCGATCTGCACGCGCATCCTGAAATCGGCTTCGAGGAAGTGCGTACGTCAGGGATCGTGGCGGACAAGATGAAGCAGTGGGGTATCGAGGTGCACAGGGGCCTCGGCGGCACCGGCGTCGTTGGCGTGCTCAAGGGCAAGGGCACGGGCGGCAAGCGCATCGGCTTGCGCGCGGACATGGATGCGCTTCCGATGGAAGAGAACACCAACCTGCGCTGGCGCTCGACCATTCCCGGCCGCTTTCATGGCTGCGGCCATGACGGTCATACAACCATGTTGCTGGGAACCGCACGCTATTTGGCCGAGACCCGAAATTTCGACGGCACCGTGCATTTCATCTTCCAGCCGGCGGAAGAAGGCCTGGGCGGCGCGCGCGCCATGATCAAGGACGGGCTGTTCGAGAAATTCCCCTGCGATGAAGTTTACGGATTGCACAACGCACCCGATCTGAACCATGGGGAAATCGCGATCCTGCCCGGACCGGCGATGGCCGGCGCGGATTTTTTCGACATCACTATCACCGGATACGGCGCTCACGGCGCGATGCCGGAGCGCTCGAAGGACCCCGTCGTGATCGCGATGACGCTTGGACAGGCACTGCAGACGATCGTCAGCCGCAACGTCGATCCCCTTCAGGCGGCGGTGCTGTCGATCACCCAGATACACTCCGGGTCGGCGTACAACGTGATCCCCGGCGAAGCAAAACTCTGCGGCACGGTGAGGGCCTTCTCCGACGAGGTCCGTGTGCTGATTCGGGAGCGCATGCGCGCGCTGTGCGCCGGCATGGCCGCCGCGTTCCAGGTCGAGATAACAGCCGACATTCGCGATACATTCAGCGTGCTCGTCAACGAGGAAGAGCAGTCAAAGGTCGTGGAGGCGGTGGCGCGCACGGTGGTCGATCCGGCCAAGGTATTTACCCGGGCGCAGCCGAAGATGGGCAGCGAGGATTTCGCCGACATGATGCAGGCCGTCCCCGGGGCGTATTTCTGGCTCGGGCATGAAGGCTCGGTCCCCGTTCACAATCCCGGCTACGTGCTGGACGACAAGATCTTGCCGATCGGGGCCAGCATGTTCGCACGTATCATCGAAACCCGGTTACCGGTAGGCGCCCATGCATGAACCCGCATCGGAAGAAACTGTGACGTCGCTGCACGACCTCAGCGCCGTCGACCTGATTGCAGGCTTTCGGAGCAGGCAATTTACTCCCTCCGAAGTGCTTGAGGACGTGCTGGCGCATATCGCCTTATGGGAGCCGCACATCAACGCGCTCTACGCATTCGATCCGGAGGGCGCTCGCGTATCCGCCAAGGCTTCGACGGAGCGCTGGCACAGGAATGAGCCGATCGGTCTGTTGGACGGCGTCCCGGTAACGATCAAGGACAACATTGCCACCAAGGGCGTGCCGGTGCCGCTTGGCGCGGCCAGCGTCAAGCTGGAGCCTTCGCCGGTGGACGCGCCGCCGGCTGCGCGATTGCGCGAGGCCGGCGCGGTGATCTTTTCCAAAACCACGATGCCTGATTACGGCATGCTCTCCTCGGGGCTTTCAAGTTTCCATCCCCTCACCCGCAACCCTTGGGATCTCAGCAAGAACCCGGGCGGTTCCAGCGCCGGAGCCGGTGCGGCGGGCGCCGCTGGTTACGGCCCCTTGCATCTCGGCACCGATATTGGCGGCTCGGTGCGGCTGCCGTCCTGCTGGTGCGGGCTGGTGGGATTGAAGCCGAGCCTCGGGCGCATTCCCGTCGATCCGCCGTATGTCGGCCGGGTCGCCGGGCCGATGACGCGCACCGTCGACGACGCCGCATTGATGATGAGCGTACTGTCGCGCCCCGACCGCCGCGACGGCATGTGCCTGCCGCCAGACAACATCAACTGGAAAGCTCTCGACAAATCTCCGCGCAAATTACGCATCGGGCTGATGCTCGACCTCGGGGTTGGACAGAGGCTTGAGCAGGATGTGCGCGACACCGTGATCAAAGCTGCAAAAACATTCGAGGCGGCTGGCGCGCTCGTGACCGAAGCGGCCGGCGTGCTCACGCACGAGATGCTGGAAGGGCTGGATAATTTCTGGCGCGCCCGCCTGTGGGACGATCTTTCCAAGCTTCCGGCAGCCGAGCGTAGCAAGGCGCTGCCGTATATCCATAAATGGGCCGAAGCGGGCGCGAAGCTCAGCGGCCTCGATGTCGTCAGAGGGTTCAACGCCACCATGGCGATCCGAGCCGCCGCAGCGAAACTGTTCTACGACCTGGATTACGTGATCTCACCGGTTTCGCCGGTGGTGAAGTTCGCGGCCGAACTCGCCTCCCCGCTGAACGATCCGGAAAAGCCCTTCGAGCACATCGTTTATACCGTGGCGTGGAACATGTCGGAAAACCCGGCGATCTCGATCAACGGCGGTTATGACAAGCAAGGATTCCCGATCGGCGTCCAGATCATCGGCCGGCGCTTCGATGACCTCGGCGTGCTCGGAATGGCCAAAGCATTCGAGTCGGCGCGTGGTCCGCAACGGTCATGGCCGAGCCCGCCGCGATAACCTACTTTTCGTCGTACCGGCCGCGGCCCGATTCTGAAAACAATAAAGATAGGAGGAAGCTCCATGGCTTATGAGACGATCAAGTATGAAGTCGCCGAGCAGATCCTCACGATCACACTGAATCGCCCCGACAAGCTCAACGCCTTCAACGGCACGATGCAGCAAGAACTGATCGACGCCTTCGACGCCGCCGACAAGGACGACGACATCCGTGCCATCATCGTGACCGGCGCGGGTCGCGGCTTCTGCGCAGGCGCAGATCTTTCCTCCGGCGCCAACACCTTTGACCGCGACGCGCGCCGTGGGCCAGTCAAACGTCTGGCTGATGGCAGGGTCGATTACAGCGATCCCCAGGCGCGCGACGGCGGCGGTCAGGTGACGTTGCGGATTTTCAAATGCCTCAAGCCTGTTATCGCAGCCGTCAACGGCCCGGCGGTCGGCATCGGCGTAACCATGCAGCTTGCGATGGATATTCGCATCGCCTCCGAAGATGCGCGTTTCGGGTTCGTGTTCTCTCAGCGCGGCATCGTGCCGGAGGCCGCCTCGAGTTGGTTCCTGCCGCGCATCGTCGGCATCTCGCAGGCACTGGAGTGGTGCTACACCGGCCGGGTTTTTCCCGCGCAGGAAGCTCTCGCCGGCCGCCTCGTCAGCAAGGTGGTGCCGCCTGACGAGTTGCTCCCGACGGCCCGCGCTCTCGCCCGCGAAATCGCAGCCAAGACCGCGCCGGTGTCCGTCGCGCTGATCCGGCAGATGATGTGGCGGATGCTTGGGGCCGACGATCCGATGGAAGCGCACAAGGTCGACAGTCGCGGCATCTACGCACGGGGCCGCTCGGCCGACGTGAAAGAAGGCGTGGTGTCGTTTCTGGAAAAACGTCCAGCCGTATTCAAGGACAAGGTCTCATCCGATATGCCGGATTATTTTCCGTGGTGGGCCGAGCGGGAATACAAGTGAGAGAAAACCTCTCTTGACGGCAGCCGGGCATCACCGAGTTCTGCGGAAGATACTAGCGCATAATCAACGCTACCCGGCCGATCGCCTTGCGATCCATCAGTAGCCGCATCGCCTGGGCGTAATCTTCCAGTGGCAACCGGTGCGAGATGTGGGGGCGAATTTTGCCGGCTTCGGCCCACTCGACCAGGTTCTTGATCCGCACAACGCCGAGCGCAGGATCGCGCCGCACCGCCTCGCCGGCCCGGACGCCCACCGCGCTCGCGCCCTTGATCAGCAGCAGGTTGGTGCGTGCTGTCCCGATGCCGCCAGTAAAGCCGATGATGAGGATACGCGCGCCCCAGGCGATGCAGCGCAGGCTGTTCTCGAATACGTCACCGCCGACCGGATCGAACACCACGTCCGCGCCCCGACCACCGGTGATGCGCTTCACGGCTTCGCGGAATGGCTCGCGTTGATAAAGCACCAGATGATCGGCGCCTCTGTCCTGGGCGACCGCAAGCTTGGCTTCGGAAGACGCGGCGGCGATCACGGTTGCACCGAGCATCTTGCCCATCTCAACCGCGGCCAGCCCGACACCTCCGCCGGCGCCATGCACCAGCAGCACCTCGCCTGATTTGACCTGGCCACGATCGATCAGTGCGTGGTATGCGGTGCCGTGGGCGGCAAGGAACGTCGCGCCTTCGGCATAGTCGAACGACGATGGCAACGCGACGAGCTGGGACGGCTGGACCACCGCTTCGTCGGCATAGGCACCGTGCCGCATTTTGACGATCACCCGCTGGCCCGGCGCGACTCCCACGACACCATCGGCAATCTCGATCACCTCGCCGGCGGCTTCCACACCCGGCGTGAACGGCAGTTCGGGCTTGAGCTGATATTCGCCCGCCGCCATCAGGATGTCGGGAAAGTTGATGCCGGCCGCATGGATCGCAACCCGCACCTCGCCATCGTGCAGCGGCGTCGATGCAAAACTTTCCAGCCGCAACTGTTCGGGCGGGCCGAGCTGGCGGCAGAAGACAGCCTTCGGCATCAGGCAGCGCTCGCGCATCGGCGCTGCAGCGCTTCCCGGACCAACGGCATTCGGTCGTTGCCGAAATACATGTCGGTTCTGTCAATGAAGATCGTGGGCGAGCCGAAGCCGCCCCGCGCCATCACTTCGTCGGTATTGGCCTTGAGCTGGTCCTTGATCCCCTGCTCGCCTATCGCCGCGAAGAATTTTGCGGGATCGATCGACAGGCCCTTGCAGATGTCGGTCAGCACCGCGTCCTGCGAGATGTCCTTGTCCCCGCCCCAATAGGCCTCAAACACCGCGCGAGCGAACGGCACCATTTCCGGGCCCAGCCAGATGCAGCCGCGCATGGCCTTGACGCTATTCACCGGAAATACGGTGGGCCGCATCTTGATTGCGAGCCCCGCCGAGCGCGCCCAGTCGCCGATATCCTTCTTCTGGTAAGCCAGCTTTGCCGGCACGGGATGTTCGCGCGACGCATAAACACTGGGATTGATCGTGTTGAAGATGCCGCCCACCAGGATAGGCCGCCACGTGATTTCGGTGCCGAACTCCTTTGCGAGCGGCTGGATATTGTGAAAGGCGAGATAGGTCCAGGGGCTGGAGCAGTCGAAGAAGAATTCGATCATAGGGCTTTCCTTTTTGTTGGTCCTGCTCGCCCGGCGACGTTTTTGAATATCTCGTCATTTAGGATCCGCCACCTGGCGCAGCCCCGACACTGCTATTTTTGCTTCGCCATTTCCTTTGCGGCTTGCCCGAACATGTTCTTGCGCGCCTGTTCGTCGAAAGGCTCCTTCACGAATTTTCCGATCGCAAGACCTGCTTGCACTTGAGGCCGGGCGCGCACGTCGGCGTACCAGCGCTTGATGTTCGGATAGTCGTCCAGGGTAAAGCCCTGCGCCTTGTGCGTCATGGTCCAGGGAAAACAGGCGATGTCGGCGATCGAATAGTCGCCGGCGATGTAAGCCCCGGTTTTTCCAAGTTGCACATCGAGGACGCGATAGAGCCGCGCCGCCTCGTCACGATACCGTTCGATGGCGTAGGGGATTTTCTCGGGCGCGTAGAGCGCGAAGTGGCCGTGCTGGCCGAGCATTGGACCGAGCCCGCCCATCTGCCACATCAGCCACTGCATGACGTTCGACCGCGCACGCGTCTGCCGGGGCAGAAAGCGGCCGGTCTTGTCGGCGAGGTAGATCAGGATCGCACCGGTCTCGAACACGGCGAGCGGCTCGCCTCCGTCCTCCGGCGCGCGGTCGACGATCGCAGGGATGCGATTGTTCGGGCTGATGGCCAGGAACTCCGGCCTGAACTGCTCGCCGGCCCTGATGTTGACGGGGATCACGGTATAGGGAATGCCGAGTTCTTCCAGCATGATCGATATTTTCCAGCCGTTCGGCGTTGGCGCGTAGTGGAGGTCGATCATGAGATTTCCATTTTTTGCTTGCGTCATCCTAGAACAGAGTTTGTGGCGATTGAAGCCTGTAGGCGGTCACGGGCGTCCCGGCCCCTGCTGTACGTGGATCGGAAGACATGGCAGATAGACCCTCCAATCAGAAAAGCAGGACATGCTGATGCTCTTTCCAACCACGATCGCCGGCTCGCTGCCGAAGCCGGAATGGCTTGCCGAGCCCAATACGCTTTGGGCGCCCTGGAAATCGAAGGGCGATGAACTGGCGAGGGCCAAGCGCGACGCCACGCTGCTGGCCATAAAACTGCAGGAGGCGGCTGGGCTCGACATCGTCACGGAAGGCGAGCAGGCGCGCCAGCATTTCGTACATGGGTTTTTGGAGAACATCGAAGGCATCGACTTCGCGCACAAGATCGAAATGGGAATCCGCAAGGATCGCTACAAGGCGATGGTGCCCCAGGTGGTGGCGCCACTTCGACTGAGGGGCCGCGTGCATGCCAGCGAGGCTCGCGCTGCCCGCACCCACACGACGCGAAAACTGAAATTCACCCTGCCTGGCCCGATGACCATCATCGACACCATCGCCGACAAGTATTACGGCGACCGCGTCAAGATGGCGTTCGCCTTTGCCGAGCTGCTGAACGAGGAAGCCAAGGCATTGCAGGCCGACGGCGTGGATGTCGTGCAGTTCGACGAGCCCGCGTTCAACGTCTACATGGACGAGGTGAGCGACTGGGGCATAAGCGCGCTCGAGCGCGCCGCGCAAGGCCTGAGCTGCGCCACGGCGGTTCATATCTGCTACGGCTACGGTATCAAGGCGAATACCGACTGGAAGCAAACGCTCGGCAGCGAATGGCGGCAGTATGAAGATATCTTTCCCGCGATCGCCAAAAGCCCGATCCAGCAGGTCGCGATCGAATGCCGCAATTCGCGGGTGCCGCTGGATCTGCTCGGGCTGCTCAAGGGCAAGGTGGTTCAAGCCGGCGTGATCGATGTCGCCAGTGACATCGTAGAGACGGCAGAGGACGTCGCCAAGGTTATAGACGATGTCTCGAAATTCGTGCCGAAGAGCAACATCGTCGCAAC
>JBJMTO010000108.1:0-66884 GCA_045811665.1 Bradyrhizobium sp. | reverse complement strand
CGCGATCATCTTGTGCCATCATCCAGCTCCCTTCCTTGCTCGGTCCGGGCTCGAAGCCCCTGCAACTGTTCGGGTTGAGGAAGACACCGGATCTGTCCCACGCTCCCCGTCAGGCTCTAAGGCCTTTGAGCACGAACGGGCTCAGATCCAGCGACGGGCGGTTGGTAAGAACCGCCCGTTCGCACATTCTGCCAGATTCGGCAGACACAAGATCACGAAGTAGCCCGTTAAAACCATTGCGCGGGGAATGCCGGTTGTTCCGGTGAACCTGTGGTGACGACCTCGTGTGCTTTCTACTTTTTGCACGCGAGACTATGGGTGCATCGCGCACCCGGCATTCCCTGCTCCCTCTATTGCGAGGGTGTTGTTGGCAAAGCTCGGACGCATTCGCGCCGCGAGATCGCGGAGGTGTGTACTTCTATGCTGCGCGGCCATTGCGAGCCAATGGGTCGACGCCGCTCTGTCCCCCGCCGTCATTGCGAGCGCAGCGAAGCAATCCAGCTTCGTGTGTTGCGGCACGTTGGATTGCTTCGCTGCGCTCGCAATGACGGAGCAAAAATGTTCGCGCGTGGCTGTTTGAAAAGTGAAGTCGAGGTGAGCAAGCCGCGTCTGCGTGGAGCAGGCAGGAGCGCGATGAGCGCGCTGCGCTCACGCGAGGGTAAGGTGTTCGCTCGGACGCATTCGCGCCGTGAGGACGCCGAGTCATACCTTCGTGCCGTCATTCCGGGGCGATGCGCAGCATCGAGCCCGGAGTCATAACCCCCATTCGTGGTTATGGATTCCGGGCCTGCGCCAAGGCGCATCCACGATGTGCAATTGCACATCGAGGAATGACAACGTGGAGTGCTTGCGTGCCGTCCCCCGCCGTCATTGCGAGCGCAGCGAAGCAATACAGCTTCGTGAGTTTTGGCGCGATGGATTGCTTCGCTTCGCTCGCAAAGACGGAGCAAATTTCGACATTGCCTGGCTGTTTGAAAAGAGAAAAATCACCGCCGTCGTCCCGCACAAGCGAAGCGCGATGCGGGACCCATAACCACAGGGCGTTTACGCGGAAATCATCGAACAGCGTCTCTCTCAAACGAGCAACACGGCGTATGGGTCCCGCGCCAACTCTGCTGTCATCCCGGGGCGATGCGCAGCATCGAGCCCGGAATCCATAATCCCTGTTCGTCCGGGCGTCGCCAATATCCGTCATTGCGAGCGCAGCGAAGCAATCCAGCTTCGTGAGTTGTGGCACGATGGATTGCTTCGCTGCGCTCGCAATGACGGAGCAATCGGTGACTTGGCCTGGCTGTTTGAAATCAAAAATCCACCGCCGTCGTCCCGCACAAGCGAAGCGCGATGCGAGACCCATAACCACAGGGCGTAATTATTTGCGCGGAAGTGCGGGGACGACGATGGTGGGGAGGTCAGAATGATGAGCCCGGTGAGCGGGAAGCGGATTAGGTCAGTCTCATTGACCATCTTTTGCCATTGCAGTTTCGTCCGGTTCTTGTCTAGAACGGTTGAGATGCGAGGTCTCGGCAAGGAACCGTCAACGGTTTTGGCTGAGGATCGTGTTTCAAAGGTCCGGCAATGTTGATTCGCGGCTATCTCGGGGTTCACGGCAAATCGGCGCTCGCCGATGCCGAAGCGATTCCGGCTGCGTTCCTGCCTGCTACCGTTACTGGCGGCCTGCTGCTTCTTATCTGCCCCTGAGGGCCGTCTGGGCGGTTTGCGCCTGGGCACTCAGGGGTTGCGCGAGACACCAGGCCCCTTCAGCGCTCCAAGCGGCGCACCATCCAGAGGAATCGTTTCGATGACCACCGTGAACAAGTCCGACAAGGACCGAGTCGTAATCTTCGACACCACCTTGCGCGACGGCGAACAGTGCCCGGGCGCAACCATGAGCTTCGAGGAGAAGCTCGAGGTCGCCGAAATGCTCGACAGCATGGGCGTGGACGTGATCGAGGCTGGTTTCCCCATCACCTCCGAAGGAGATTTTCAGGCGGTCAGCGAAATCGCCCGGCGCTCGAAAAACGCGGTGATCGCCGGCCTGTCGCGCGCGCATCCGAAAGACATCGACCGCTGCGCCGAAGCCGTGAAGTTTGCCCGGCGCGGGCGGGTGCACACGGTAATCGCAACCTCACCGCTGCACATGCGGGTGAAGCTCAACATGACGCCGGAGCAGGTGATCGAAACCTCGATCGCCAACGTCACCCGGGCGCGTAACCACATCGACGACGTCGAATGGTCTGCCGAAGACGGCACCCGCAGCGAGATGGAATTCCTGTGCCGCATCGTCGAAGCCGTGATCAAGGCGGGCGCCACGACCGTCAATATCCCCGACACGGTCGGCTACACCGTCCCCGATGAATACACCAACTTCATGCGCACCTTGATCGAGCGGGTGCCGAACTCGGACAAGGCGGTGTTCTCGGTGCATTGCCACAACGATCTCGGCATGGCGGTGGCCAACTCGCTCGCCGGGCTGGCCGGCGGCGCGCGTCAGATCGAATGCACCATCAACGGCATCGGCGAGCGCGCCGGCAATGCGGCGCTGGAAGAGGTCGTGATGGCGATCAACGTTCGCAACGACCGCTTCCCGTACTGGAACAAGATCGACACCACGATGCTGACGCGGGCCTCCAAACTGGTCTCGGCGTCCACCTCGTTCCCGGTCCAGTACAACAAGGCGATCGTGGGACGGAATGCGTTCGCCCATGAGAGCGGCATTCATCAGGATGGCGTCCTGAAAGATGTGTCCACCTACGAGATCATGCGGCCGGAGATGGTGGGCTTGAAACAATCCTCGCTGGTGCTCGGCAAGCACTCGGGACGCCACGCCTTCGTCCACAAGCTGGAGGAGATGGGCTATAAGCTCGGCGCCAACCAGTTGGAAGATGCGTTCGTACGGATGAAGGCGCTGGCCGATCGCAAAAAGGACATCTACGACGAGGACATCGAGGCGCTGGTCGATCAGGAAATCGCTGCTTCCCACGATCGCATCAAGCTGACCTCGCTCACGGTCATCGCGGGCACCCATGGGCCGCAACGCGCGACCATGAAGCTCGACATCGAGGGTCAGATCAAGATCGAGGAGGCGGAAGGCAACGGCCCGGTCGATGCCGTGTTCAACTGCATCAAGGCGCTGGTGCCGCACGAGGCGAAGCTGGAGCTTTATCAGGTCCACGCCGTCACCGAAGGGACGGACGCGCAAGCCGAAGTCTCGGTGCGGCTTGCCCATGAAGGTCGCTCGATGACCGCCCGCGCGGCCGATCCCGATACCCTGGTGGCATCGGCGAAAGCCTATCTCGGTGCGCTCAACAAGATTGTGATGAAGCGCCAGCGCGACGTGCCGGCGGCGGCCGCAAGCTGACGATCGTCGACAGAGGTGGCGAAAACCCCGACGCGGCGCTTCGGCGCCACGTTGGGATTGCAAGCGCCGGCGGCCTGACAGCTCGCTGCCGTAACATTACATCCTGGTAAGGTGCAGTGTTTCCAAACTGTAAGTTGATTGCGCCGCTCGGCGCGCGCATTTTCTTCGAACCGTTGTGGAGGAGGTTCACATGAGGAAGTTTGCCATCGCAGGCGTCGCCGCGCTCGCAATCGCGGGTTCGACGGCGGTCGTCTATGCTCAGCATCGGTTTCACGATCACATGCGGCACATGCATATCAATCCTGAGGACCGTGCCGCCTTTACCGATGCGCGGATTGCCGCTGTTCATGCCGGGTTGAGACTTAACGCCGACCAGGAAAAGCTATGGCCCCCGGTCGAGGCGGCGGTGCGGGATTTTGTGAAGCTGCGAGCAGATCTTGCAAATGCACGGTGGACCGCGCGACGCAACGACTCGCAGGACCAGCAGAGGCCGGATAATCCCGTGGCGCGCCTTCGCGAGCGCGCTGACAACATGGCGGCGTCGGCAGTGGCGATGAAGAAGATCGCCGACGCGGCGGACCCGCTCTACAAGACCCTCGACGAGGGCCAGAAGCGCCGGCTTTCGATCCTGACGCGCATGGACGGCCGATTCAGGGGATCATGGGGTCGCGGGCACGGCATGGGTGAGGAGCGGTATCGCGACCGGGATCGCGGCGAGGACGGCCGCGGACGGGATCAAGGTGGCCGGGACCAAGGTGGCCGGAGCGCTCCTGAGCGGCTGTAGCCGGTCCGACGTTCGAAGGCGTCAAGGCCCGGAAAAAGCGGCGTCTTCTTCGCTTCGGCAAGGGGGAGAAGCGGCCGGAAAACACGGCCGGCTTGCTGGACATCGGCAGGTCGCTTTGCTAAACGACGCCCTCTTGCGAAGGCTTTCCGGGCCGGCTTCCGGGCGCATAGCTCAGTTGGTAGAGCAGATGACTCTTAATCATCGGGTCCCAGGTTCGAGCCCTGGTGCGCCCACCAAGTTTTTCAGAAAATAACCCGATTAGCCGCCCTCACGCAGCCAGCCGCCCCCGTCAGTTGGTTACGCTGCGACGATCGTCTTCCACCCGGTATCCTTCGGGATCACAGATGCCGCGATGTTCGCCTCCGCCGAGCGGTGTGCATTGCATTCCTCGTAATGGGCAGCCAGTTCGAAATCCGCCAGCTTCTCCCAATACTCCGCCTCGGCAATAAACCTGCCACGTTGGGCCGGATCGTACGCGGCTTGTTGGCGGCACATCGAACCCATTGCGCGCAAACGTCGAACTTTGTGCATTGCAACCTCGCTGGCCTTCTCTCCACAACTTTATTCGCTCTAGCGCAGGAGTCATGAACATTTTAGCCGCACAATTTTTTTTGTTGTTAGCTTGACCGGTTAAATACTCGCCCTGCCGCCACCACTTACGTCCGTGTTTACAAATCCGCCGAACTCGTCAGGGCCGCAGAGTTTTGGATGTTTACCACTGCAGGCTAGGCCGCGTTCAACGCCTGCGCGATGTCCGCGATCAGATCGGATGGGTACTCGATACCGATCGAGAGGCGGATGGTGGAATCCAGGACGCCGATCTTCCGGCGGATGTCGGGGGGAACGCCGGAGTGGGTCATGCTTGCCGGGAGGCTGGCGAGCGACTCGGTGCCGCCGAGGCTCACCGCCAGCTTGAAGATCTGGAGCGCGTTGAGAAACTTGAATGCCGCGGGTTGACCGCCGACGATGTCGAACGAGAACGTCGAGCCGGCACCGGTGCATTGCCTGGCGAAAACACGGCCGGCCGGGGAGCCCTCTTCGTGGTGACCCAGATAATGGACCTTCGCCACCTTGGCATGATCGCGCAGGTAATCGGCTACGAGCCGCGCATTGCTGTCGGCTTTCTCCATGCGGATGCTCAATGTCTCGAGCGATCGACTGATCATCCAGCAGGAATGCGGATCGAGTTGGGTGCCGATCGCGCCTCGCAGCGTCTTGACCTCCTTCATCATCGCTTTTGAGCCCAGCGCAGCTCCCGCGATCAAGTCGGAATGACCCCCGACATATTTGGTGAGGGAGTACAAGGAAAGATCGGCGCCGTGTTGGATCGGCAGCTGAAACACCGGGCCGAGCAGCGTATTGTCGCATGCGACTATCGGAGTATGCCCCTGGGCTTGGCCGATCATCTCTGCGACGCGGCGAACCATCGCGATATCGACCAGTCCGTTGGTGGGATTTGCCGGGCTTTCGATGAAGATCATCGCAATCCGACCTCGGCGCATGGCGTCCGTCGCCGCGAGCCTGACTGCGGCTTCGTCGATCCCATCCGCAAACCCCACGGCACCAATGGAGAGGCCCGCAAGCGTCTTCGCAAACAGCGTTTCCGTCCCTCCATATAACGGTTGAGAGTGCAAAATGACGTCGCCCGGGCGGACGAATGCCAGCATCGTGGTCGCAATCGCCGCCATGCCTGACGAGAACAGCGCGCAGCTCTCGGTGCGTTCGTAGGCGGAGAGCCTGTCTTCGACGATCTCGCTGTTGGGGTGATTGAATCGCGAGTAAACCAGGCCTGCGCCCATTCCCTCCGGAGGCTCGCGCCGACCCGAGACGAAATCGAAGAAGTCCCGGCCATCTTCCGCAGTCCTGAACACGAAGGTGGAGGTCAGGAAGACAGGTGGTTTGACCGCGCCTTCGGACAGTTGGGGATCGTAGCCGTAGTTCAGCATCAGCGTTTCGGGATGCAGCATGTGGTTGCCGATGTGGGTCTTCGACGGAAACGGTTTCACCATTGGCCTGCCTCGCTATTTGGATATGGAGCTCGCCCTCCTGTTGGTCTTCCGCGATGGCGAGGCGGTCAGGAGCGGTGGATGCACGGCCTTCAACCGCTCACGTTAAACGTTGGCCACAATCAGCGTAGCAAGTTCCCGGGCTGAATTCACCGGCGCGGCGAGCCCTGAAGCCTTCACACTTCAAGGGGGGAACCGCAGGATAGCTGGATGGAACAATGACCTTGGACCAGAGTTCTTAGGGCATCCAGTCGCCGCTGACGGCGTGGCAGGTGATCATGAGGCCGAGACGAGATGTTGTTGCCGATCGGTGACATTTATGCGGAATCAGATCGAATTGCGGCGAAGGTTGCTTCCTGCGCACAACAAATCATCAAATGCCTGTTTATGACTCGCCCGCTGCCCTCGTTGTGCATTGTGCGGTGGAGTTGGCGGAGTGTTCAATGGCCCAATGTGTTGATGATGATTCGTGTTCGGTTTCAGGTGTTGGGCGAGACACTGAGCTGCGCGGTACAGCAGCGTAGCAATGGCATGAGGAGCGGACATGTACAACGATTCTCTATTCAATGCGTTCGCGCGGTCGTTTGAGGCCCGAAGCGAAACAGATATGCCGATGGCGGAATATCTGGAGTCGTGTCGAGGCGACCCGATGCGATATGCGAACGCTGCGGAGCGAGTCCTGGCCGCGATCGGTGAACCTCAAAAGATTGACACGGCCAAGGACCCTCGCCTTGGCCGTATTTTTTCAAACAGGACAATGCGCGTCTATCCCGCCTTCGCCGGCTTCTATGGAATGGAAGACACCATTGAGCGCATCGTCGGTTTCTTCCGGCATGCAGCTCAGGGGCTCGAAGAGCGGAAGCAGATTCTTTATCTGCTTGGGCCGGTAGGCGGCGGAAAATCATCGCTGGCAGAGCGATTGAAGTCATTGATGGAAGTCAATCCCATCTACGTCCTGAAGGCTGGCGACGAGCTCAGTCCCGTGTTCGAAAGTCCACTCAGTCTGTTCGACCCGGAATCGCTCGGCCCGATGATCGAGGAAAAATACGGCATTCCGCGGCGTCGCCTTAGCGGCCTCATGAGCCCGTGGTGCTTGAAGCGGCTGGAAGCGTTCGGTGGCGATATTTCCCGCTTTCGCGTGGCGAAGATTCAACCCTCTCGCCTTCGGCAGATCGGGATTGCGAAAACCGAGCCTGGTGACGAAAACAATCAGGACATCTCCTCGCTCGTGGGCAAGGTGGACATCCGCAAGCTCGAGGCCTTCGCGCAGAATGATCCAGACGCCTACAGCTACTCCGGCGGCTTGAACCGCGCCAACCAGGGCATTCTCGAGTTTGTCGAGATGTTCAAGGCGCCCATCAAGATGTTGCACCCGCTGCTGACCGCTACTCAGGAAGGCAACTATATCGGCACCGAGAACATCGGGGCGATTCCGTTCACCGGAGTCATTCTGGCCCATTCGAACGAGTCGGAATGGCAAAGCTTCAAGACGAACAAGAATAATGAAGCCTTCATCGATAGGATTTGCGTTATCAAGGTCCCGTACTGCTTGCGGGTGATCGAAGAGCAGAAGATATACGAGAAGCTTATCCAGGGATCCGAACTGGCCTCGGCCCCCTGCGCTCCGGCAACCCTGGAAACGCTGGCGCGGTTCTCGGTGATGTCGCGTTTGCGCAAGCACGAGAACTCGACGGTGTTTGCAAAGATGCGGGTCTACGATGGCGAAAGCCTCAAGGAGTCGGACCCGAAGGCACGAAGCGTCCAGGAATACAAGGATGCGGCCGGTGTGGATGAGGGCATGGACGGTGTCTCGACGCGGTTCGCATTCAAGGTTCTCGCCGCGACATTCAATCATGATACCGCGGAAGTTGGTGCTGATCCCGTTCACCTGATGTATGCGCTTGAGCAGGCGATCCGCCGCGAGCAGCTTAGCGATGAGGTCGAGAAGCGTTACCTTGAGTTCATCAAGGCAGAGTTGGTCCCGAGATATGCCGAATTTATCGGCAACGAAATCCAAAAGGCGTATCTCGAGTCCTATACGGACTACGGTCAAAATCTGTTCGATCGGTATGTCGATTATGCTGACGCCTGGATTGAAGATCAGGACTTCAAGGACCCGGACACCGGCCAGCTTCTCAATCGAGAGCTTCTCAACCAGGAACTGACCAAGATCGAGAAGCCTGCTGGTATCGCCAACCCCAAGGATTTTCGAAACGAGGTTGTCAAATTCTGCCTGCGATCACGCGCGCAGCATGGTGGAAACAATCCGTCTTGGACGAGTTACGAAAAAATAAAAGAGGTGATCGAGAAACGTATTTTCTCGCAGGTAGAAGACCTGTTGCCGGTTATTTCATTCGGCTCGAAAAAAGACGGGGACACCGAGAAGAAGCACGGCGAGTTTGTCGAGCGTATGGTCGGTCGTGGCTATACTGAACGTCAAGTCCGCCGACTGGTCGAGTGGTATATGCGAGTGAAACAAGCCGGCTAGACCGGGATCCGAAGATGGCCATGCACATCGTCGATCGGCGCTTGAACGCGGGCAGCAAAAGCCTGGAGAACCGCCAGCGTTTTTTGCGCCGCGCCAAGGCGCTGGTCCAGGGCGCCGTCAAGAAATCGTCGCAGGATCGCGACATCAAGGACGTCCTGGAAGGCGGGGAGGTCAGTGTCCCGCTCGATGGAATGAACGAGCCGCGCTTTCGTCGCGAAGGCGGCACGCGCGACATGGTGCTCCCCGGAAACAAGAAGTTCGTCGAAGGTGACATCCTCCCCCGGTCGGGAGAAGATCGACGAAAGGCTCGCGGAGCAGGGGAGGGCGAGAGCGAAGACGTATTCCGGTTCATTCTCAGCCGAGACGAGTTTGTCGACCTGTTCCTTGATGATCTCGAACTGCCTGATCTTGCCAAGCGTAAACTCGCCGAAGCGGAGAGTGACGGAATTCGTCGCGCCGGCTATACGACGTCCGGCTCGCCCTCGAACATCTCGGTTAGCCGTACTGTACGGCTGGCACTGGCGCGGCGCGTAGCCCTGCGGCGGCCACGGCCCGAAGCCATCGCGGAGCTTGAGGCAAACATCGCGAGCTGCGATGAGGCCGATCGCACCAAGTTGATGGCCGAGGCTGACGCACTGAAGGCAAGATTTCGCAGAATTCCCTTCATTGATCCCGTCGACATCCGATACCGCCGTTTCGAACCAACCCGTAAGCCGGTAGCGCAGGCGGTCATGTTTTGCCTGATGGACGTGTCAGGCTCCATGTCCGAGCATATGAAGGATTTGGCAAAGCGCTTTTACATGTTGCTCTATGTTTTCCTGAAGCGTCGCTACCGTCATGTCGAAATCGTGTTCATCCGTCATACCGATCGTGCGGAGGAGGTTGACGAAGACACTTTCTTTCACGCGCAGGCATCGGGCGGCACTCTGGTATCGAGCGCGCTCGTGGCGATGCACGAGATCGTCAGATCGCGGTTTCGCCCAGCGGATTGGAACATTTACGCCGCGCAGGCCTCCGATGGTGATAATTCCTATTCAGACGCGGACGTCGTAGGCCGACTTCTCACCGAAATGATCCTGCCGGTCAGCCAGTTCTTCGCCTACCTGGAGGTTGGCGAAGGCGGGGGCAGCGGATTCGATATGTCAGATTCTTCGCTGTGGTCGCTGTATCACCGCTTGCGCACTGATGGAGCACCATTGTCGATGCGCAAGGTGACCGAACGCACGCAGATTTTTCCGGTGTTTCACGATCTATTCCGACGCCGCGGAAGCCCGCAGAAAGCCGCCTCATGACTGCGACAACGGAACGCCTGTTTGAGGGTGCGGACTGGAACTTCGAGACGTTGCAACGTGTTCACGACGCTTGCGCGGAGATTGCAGCTACTGAATTGGGTCTGAACATCTACCCCAATCAGATCGAGGTCATTACTGCGGAGCAGATGCTCGATGCATATTGCTCCGCCGGGATGCCGCTGTACTACAAGCATTGGTCATTCGGCAAGCAGTTCGCGCATCAGGAGGCGTTTTACCGAAAAGGTCTGATGGGCCTCGCCTATGAAATAGTCATCAATAGTTCGCCGTGCATCTCCTATTTGATGGAGGAAAATACGGCCACCATGCAGACCTTGGTGATTGCGCACGCGGCGTTCGGCCACAATCATTTCTTCAAAAACAATTATTTGTTCAAGCAGTGGACCGACGCCGAAGGAATTCTCGACTATCTTGAGTTCGCGAAAACCTATGTGGCGCAATGCGAGGAACGTCACGGCCGAGAAATGGTCGAGCAGACCTTGGACGCGGCCCACGCTCTGATGTCGCATGGGATCGACCGGTATCCCGGCAAGAAGAAGCTCGATCTGCGGGCCGAAGAAAAGCGCGCCGGAGAACGACGTTTGCACGAGGAGAGTGCGTTCAATGATCTCTGGCGGACCGTTCCGACGGGACCGGTCAAGAGTGTGGACTCACTCAACGTCGAGCGGCGCCGCAAGTTGCTGGGCCTTCCGCAGGAAAACTTGTTGTACTTCCTGGAAAAGTCGGCGCCGCGGCTGCAGCCTTGGCAACGCGAGTTGCTGCGAATCGTGCGTCACGTTGCGCAGTATTTCTATCCTCAGGGTCAAACCAAAGTCATGAACGAGGGTACCGCGACGTACGTGCACTATCGAATCCTGACCCGCTTGCACGAACAGGGCCGGATATCTGATGGCAATTTCCTCGAGTTTGTACGGTCTCATACCAACGTCGTGTTTCAGCCTGAATTCGACGATCCGCGCTTTTCGGGGTTCAACCCGTATGCCCTCGGGTTTGCCATGATGCAGGATATTGAACGCATTGTTTCAAGCCCGACCGATGAGGATCGCGAATGGTTTCCCGAGATCGCGGGCACCGGTGACGTGATGGCGACGCTCCGGAACATCTGGGCCAACTATCGAGACGAGAGTTTCATCAGCCAATTTCTCAGCCCGCGCCTAATGCGTCAGATGCGAATGTTCCACCTGCATGACAATCCTGACGAAAGCGCCGGCATCAGGGTTGACGCGATCCATAATGAGCGCGGTTATCGTCGTATTCGTCGCGAACTGGCGCGACAGTATGACGTAGGGTTTGTTGAACCCAATATAGAAGTGGTGGATGTTGATCTTGCGGGTAATCGGCGCCTGATGTTACGCCACGCCGTTGTGAAAGGTGCTCTTCTCGCGCCGGGTGACGTCGAGCGCGTTCTTCAGCACCTTGCCGATCTCTGGAGCTACGATGTCTCGCTGGTCGAAGTCGATGCCAGCGACGTAGTGCTGAAAGAATATATAGCGAGCCCGCGGGTCATGGTTGCTGCTGCTTAGAGTCGCGTGCAAGCTCAACGTCTTTTGCAAAACGCGCGCGACCGGTCCGGTCGCTGGCCAAGTGTAGGTCACATGGCTGATCGTAACCAACCGTCCCTAGCTGGCTTCCTCTTCCAGTATCATTGTATCGGCAGCACAAAGATCTGGCCGGGATAGATGCGGTTGGGGTCGCGAATCTGGTCGCGGTTCGCCTTGTAGATAACCGCGTATCGAGTCCCGGCGCCGTAGGTGAGGCGGCTTAAGCGCCAGAGGTTGTCGCCCCGAGAGACGGTGGTGGTCGCGATCTTCGGGACGACTACCGTGGCGGGGGATCCACCGTCAGGCAGAACGCTCGCCATGATGCCGGCTCCTTCGGTCGGTTGTGCCGCCGCGATGTCCGTCCGCTTGGATGCGCCGGGCAGTCCCGGGACGGACGCCGTGACTGAGGGATCCGGTACGTTGAAGGGCACCTCGGCGCGAGCGCGCACCGCCAATGAATTGGGTTCCATTTCGTCCAGTCTGACGCGGTAGCTGCCTGGTCCGACACCTTGATTTATTGTGACCGCAAGCCGTCCCTCAGGACTGGTCGTGACAGCCGCAATGAAGCTGTCGTTGAGGTAAATCCTCACCGTAGCGGAGGGACGCGCCCGGCCGCTCACATGGAGCTTGCCGCCGGCCTCGGTTTCGACAGCTTCCACAATGACTGCCCCGGGTACAGATTTTCCCGCTGGCTGGGAGAGCACGACCGAAGGCTTGTCTGGCGTCACCACCGCCACCAGCGGCCGTTCAGTCGGAATTACATCGAGCACGACCGCGACTGTCTGTTTAGACGTCGCCTGTTTGCCGTCAGCCTCCTGCGCACGCAAGCTCAGATGATAAGTGCCAGAGGGAAGCCGGGGCGGGACCATAACGAATTGCCCGGATCCATCCGCGACCGCGCGATCATGAAATTCGCCATCACGCAACAGTTCCACAGTTGCACCAGGCGAGGCGCGTCCCGCTATCACCGCGTCACCGGTCGGTTCAATGCGGGCAACGTCGAACGCGGGTAGGCCGTCGTTCTCCCGCTGAACGGTCAGTGCACCTGGCGTGGCCGCCGCTTTCGCCGGGGCTTGCGAGCCTTCCATTGCTGGAGCCTGATCCCGCGCGCTCATTTTCGGCGTCGAGGCAGTCGGCGCAACGGTGGCGACGGTGCTGTCAACCGGCGTCTCGCGGCGCAGGTGCTGAAGGGCAACTACAAACGCCATTACACATGCCGCAGCAAAGGCGACCAACGGTACGACCACTCGGCTCATCGATGTGGCTGTCATGACCTTGAACCCGCCCGCGACGTTACCTCGTCAGTTATACAGCATTCCCAGCGAAGTTAGCATCGAAATTACGAGGCCAAGATTGTGGCTTACTCGCCTCATGCGGAACTGGACTCGAGCATCGCGATCGGGTGTTCACTCTCGCAAACCTGAGGGCAGATGGGACGCCATTGAAGCGGCTTGGCGGCGCGGCTCGTCAGCCTATCACCACCTCACTGATCTGGATGACGGGCGATTGGTCGGTGTAGTTTGCGATGTCCGCCATGATTTCCTTGGCATGCGGACCAAACCCACGTTGGAATGCCTCGACCGAGTCGCAGAAGATATGACACATCCCGACATACGTCGCGGGTGCACCCGGCGCTCCGCCAGCAAGCCCTTTGTCGACGGTGTAGAATTTGCAAGCATCACCCAGCCGAGCTTTTACAAGCGGCATGTGCTTGTCTCGGTAGTACTCGTGGTCGAAGCGCACGCCAGGCGCATTGGGATACATAACGCTTACTTTGATCATGGATGTGCTCCCTTACTGCGTCGTTTTGCCGTTGCAGCCTGAACTCAAGCCTGCGTCAGTTTCGCAGCTCCTGCAACTCCGAAAACCAAGAACCATCTGACCAGGCGCTCTCTCAGCGGTCATTGAAGGTCCACTCAGGGCAGAACTGACATCGAAGGTTCTAGCTGGCTTTGTCTCAAGCCAAAGTTTGGAAGCCGGTGTGGGGAGCTAAGCATTGAGGTTATCGACAGGGCTGTCATACGCCAACTTCCGCCTTTGCTTGGCCTGTTCGAAGGCAACCAGCCGTAGTGTCATGCGTCGGAGACGGCGTCACGCTGAAATCTGGCAATCGGCCAGATTTTGCCGATACCTGCATGATCGCGATGGAATCGCGGCTGTTGAAGGGGCGGCTCTGCGGCGGAACGATAGTCCTGATAAAACGTTCTATTTGTCTTCGGAAACGACTTTCATCGATCGGAAGTGACAGATGCATCAGGTCGGCGCGACCATTTTAACAGTATGTTTGGCAATCGGCCCTGCCGCCGCACAGCAAAAAGCCTCCCCGACTGAAAAGCAGGAGACCAGTTGCACCACTTCGTCGGCAGCCACTACGGGAAGCGCGAGCGAGAAAACCTCGAATTCAATGGCTGTTGAAAAGAGCGCGATCCTTCCCGACGCAGGTGGTGCGAATTCAGCGGCACCCACTGTCCAGAGCGGAGGCAAACCGATGGAAGTCCGGCCGGAATGCCCGCCGGATTCAAAACCCAAATCGTGAATCCACCAACGGCCCGGCTCGGTGCCCGGACACAATCGGGAAGGACTGACATCGGAAGCTTGATCAGT
Source organism: Bradyrhizobium sp. (assembly GCA_045811665.1). Taxonomy (GTDB): domain Bacteria; phylum Pseudomonadota; class Alphaproteobacteria; order Rhizobiales; family Xanthobacteraceae; genus Bradyrhizobium. The sequence goes on along the minus strand of JBJMTO010000108.1, from coordinate 52,793 downwards.
CCGCGCGATCAGCCCGTGCGCGTTGGCCTTATTCGATGATGATGCGAGGAGCGGGCTTCGTCGCTGCCCCTGATGTTACTGTCGCCCACACAACCCTTGCAATATCGATAAAGCGCCTCGCATGAACATTGTCAGGCTCGGTGGCGACTATCGGGCGTCCTTCGTCCGAACTTTGCCGGATCTGCAGATCGAGCGGGATCTCGCCGAGAAATGGAATCCCGCGTGTGTCCGCCTCTACCCGAGCGCCGCCATGTCCAAATATCGGTGTCGTATGATTGCAGGCCGGGCAGCAGAAACTCGACATGTTTTCGATCAAGCCCAGCAGCGGAATGTTGACTTTGTCGAACATGGCGATGCCGCGTCGAGCATCGATCAATGCGATATCCTGCGGCGTAGAGACGATAATCGCACCGGCAAGCGGTACTTGCTGGGCCATGGTGAGTTGCGCGTCTCCGGTGCCGGGCGGCAGATCGACCACCAGGATATCGAGAGCACCCCACGACACCTGGCGAAGCATCTGGGTAATAGCTGAGATCACCATCGGCCCACGCCAGATCATGGCAAGGTCTTCCTCGACCAGAAAGCCGATCGACATCACCTTGACCCCGAACCGCTCCATTGGTTCAAGCATCCTTGGGCCGATCTGACGCGGTTTGCCGCGCAGGCCGAACAGCTTCGGCTGGGAGGGACCATAGATGTCGGCATCGAGCATGCCCGCTTTCAGCCCGAGCGCTGCGAATCCAAGCGCAAGGTTGCATGAAGTGGTGGACTTGCCGACGCCTCCCTTGCCCGATGCGACAGCGATGATGTGCTTAACCCCGGGAATGCCGGCGGCCTTGGCGGCGGTTCGTGCCTTTGGCTCCGGATCAAGCGTTGAACGATGCCCCTCCGTCATGATCCGAGCTGATCATCCTTGTTGCCATCGCGCGCGCGCAGATAATCCTCAGACGTCATTACCGGTGGTCGCGGCGGTGCGGAATGCGGATCAAACCCCTCATTGACGACCGCTTCGACCCGGCAATCCGCGCACATCTTGATGACGTCCAAACGTCTGGCATTAGCGCCTTGAAACATCCAATGCTTGTCACCGAGTTTCGCCAGTACGCGATCAATCGAACTCTTGGTGCCGAACGGCTTGCCGCAAGCGATGCAGTGGAATGGCTCTTCTTCTTTCAGGATCCGTTGCGGCGCGTTCCATGCCTGGAAATCCAGGCGCGGCTCAAGAGTAATGACCTTCTCCGGGCACGTGGATTCACAAAGCCCACATTGTACGCAAAGGCTTTCGGTGAAGCGCAGCATCGCGCGCTCGGGGTTGTCTGAAAGAGCCCCTGTAGGGCAGGCGGTGACGCAGGCATGGCACAGGGTGCAGCCGTCCACGTCAAGGTTCACGCCACCGAAAGGCGCTCGCGCCGCAAGCGGTACAACATCCACGGGGGTGGGTGCGGCAAGGTGGAGTTCCCGGAACGTGGTCTCCAGCACGCTGCGTCTGGAGCCGCGCGGTATAAACGCCGCGGGCTTGGGCGTAGGCACCCCCGCAGGGACCGCATCGAGCATCAGGCGCAGTTCGTCCGGATCGTCGGTTTCGAGAATCCGCACAACATCGGCGCCGAACCCGAGGGCGGACACAATGCGGTCGGTCAATTCGACGGCTTGACGGAGTGCAAGGATGTCGTGCTTTGGCTTGGCGCGGGCTGCTATCGCGACGCTGCTACCGCCGTAAGCAAACACGGCTCCGATGATCTCCGGCCCAAGCTGTGTCACTTCGTTGACGCGCACCGGAAGCGCGTTGGCAGGCAAGCCGGAGCCGAATCGCGCCAAGGCACCGATTATGGCGTCGCCGTGCTCCCCGTCATGAAACAATACCTTCGCGTTGGTCCCACCAGCCTTGCGGTAAGTCTGAAGCAGCGTGCGCAGCCGCCGCATCAGGGCGTCGGAGCTCGGCAGCGCATAGGCTGCGGCGCCCGTCGGGCATACCGAGGCGCACGCTCCGCATCCCGCGCAAACATTGGGATCGACCAGAACCGAATTCCCGTCTGGTGTGATCGCACCGGTCGGGCAAAGATCCAAACAGCGCGTGCATCCGGTAATGGAAGAGCGTGAATGCGCGCAGAGTGCCTCGTTGAAATCAATGAAGCGCGGCTTGTCGAAGGTTCCGACCAGACCGCTGGCATCCGCGATCGCACGCTCAACAGCAGCTCGGTCCCGCGGATCGGCTCGCAAATAGCCGGGACGCAGTTCATGCGCGGGAAACATCGGTTGGCTGCCGCTAAGGTCAAGGATCAGGTCGCAGGTCGAGGTTGCGCCATTACGTGAAGGGCCGAACAAGAGCCTCGCGCGCGAGGAAGGTACCGGCAACGCGTAGTCATCGATCGCCAGCTCGAACTGGCCGAGATGACCTCGCGCGTTTCGGATCGTGCCCTTGAGCACGGGAAATTCATTCACGCCGAGAGGCGCGATGTCGCCCGGCCTCGTCAACAGCACGGTGATGTCGAGCCGGTTCGCCAGACGCTGCGCTGCATCGAGTGCAGCTTGGTCGCAGCCGTAGATCAACGCCACGCCGCGACTTTCGAGCGTCACCAGGGAGATCGGCGGCATGTCCTCGCCGGCCGCAGCGATCAAGGCCGCCGCTTTTGGACCAGCCGCGCTTGCATCATTCGACCAACCAGCGGTTTCGCGTATGTTGACGAACGTGAGTGCCGTCTGGGGGAACGTCTCCGCGATTTCGTTAAATAAAGGCGCCTCCTGCGTGCAGGCAACCGTGATCGGTGCGCCGTCCGCAAGCGCTTCCTTAAATCGTTCCAGATCAAGGCCGCAGAGCTGGTTCGCCTGCGAGATCCTTGCCGGGCAGCCACGAGCGATCGCTTGCGCATCGAGCGGCATGGTCTTCTCGCAACTGCAAATCAGGAGATGAGGCAGTGCCTCACTCATTGTGAATACCCTCGGTCGGCGCTTCCGGTCGCTCCAGTACGCGCATTCGCGTTACCGGCTACAGCAGGCATCTGCAAGCTTCAGCGTAGCTCGCATGGTGGCCTTGGCCCGGATAGCATATAATCAGGGCGGTCGAACTGTAAGGATGCTTCTTCGATGTCGCGTCTCGCGGACGTGGAACAGACGCTGGATCTGCCCCCGGGCTATACTTTGGTAGGGTTGCGCGAACTGGGCGATGCGTTCGCCCATGGCTGTGACATTGCGGCCCAGACCGGCGCCGGTACGTTGGTTTGGGTGCGGCGCTACGACCTGGTGGAATTTGCCGTGATCCTGGAGCCTGAAGAGCCGCTCGTGTCGGCGCGCCGCGCGTTCTTTGCCGGGATGAATGCCACCGCCGACGCGATTGCCAACCATTGCCCGCCGGAGCGGGAGATTACTTTCGGCTGGCCCGACGCGATCAGGTTTGACGGCGGCTTGCTCGGCGGCGCGCGGCTCGGCTGGCCCGAAGATTGCTCCGAGCATGAGATCCCGGCTTGGCTGGTGTTCGGGGTTATTCTGCGTGCCGCTGATCTGGCCCATGTCGAAGGGCTGCAGGCCGGCACCAGCGTGGCGCTTTTGAGCGAAGGCTTCGAGATGGTGGATAACGATGCGATCATCGGCAGCTTCGCCCGCCATCTAATGACCGCGTTCGACCGCTGGAACGAGCGCGGATTCGATACCATCGCCCGGGACTACCTGGAGCGCCTTCCACGAGGCAGGGCTGGCGAGCAACGTGCCATCGACTTGAACGGCGAGCTCCTGGTCAGGCAGGCCGGCAGCAGCGGGCCATCCGAGCGGAGGAGTTTGGTGGATGCGCTCACCCGGAGCAATTGGTATGATCCGCAGGCGCGTGGTCCCAAACTTGGATAAAGCGGGATGTTGAAACTGCCGCGCACCATCAGGCTCGATCCGTCGGATACATTTGTGTTCGAGTCGGCCGCGCAGCCCGGCGAGTGGGCAGTTTCCGGCGCGTTCGTGTTCTGGAGCAAGGATCCGGCCACGCTCGGTCAAAAAGAGCGCGTCGCCATGCGCTCCGGGTTTTTAGGCACCGACAGCATTGGCTGGTCCACGCTGGCTGTGGTCACTGAGGCGACGGAGGCGGACAGAGAAGTCATGGTCGAGCGCCTTGCAAATGTTTTGCTCGAGAAGTTTGGCGCGCCAGATCTCGGGGCAGCTCGGGTAGCCGCCGAAGAAGAGGTCGCGTTTGCTGCCTCCTTGTGCCATCACCCGCTACAGACGCTGCTCGCTGTCCAACGCACTCTCGAGGACGGCGAATTGCGGGAGCGTTTCCGTACTCTCAAACCGCGTGAATCGGTGGACGGCGGGGATCAGCTACACGCACATGCCCGTGCCTTTACCTTTCATCAGGTCGAAGGAGATGCCGAACCTGCCGAGGAAATCGATATTTTTGCTCTGTCAAAAAGTCGCGTGAGGACGCCGGATCGCACATGAGGGAATTCTGGGTCGCCTCGGGACATCACCTCACGCGCCGCGCCGACCACGGTGGGTTGGTGGCCACCCCCGAACTGATCCTGGCCTATCTGGCACGGCCTGAATTGATGCCGCCCGCGGATGCGTGCGAGGCTGAGCGTAATCTTCATGCGAGCTTGCTGGCGGATCCCCTGCGTCCCGTGTCCAATGCGGAAATTTCCGGTCTTGCGGACCCCGATGCCCGCGAGAATTGGACCTTCATGATGGCCTTTCGCGAACGGCTGATGACGGCGCCCTCGCTCGAAGCCGTTTATCTGGACCTGGCGCGCAACGGCGTGAGCGATCTACCGCCGATTTTCCTGTCTCAGCTTTGTCATCTGATTTTACGCAACGCGCTTGAGGGGTGCGATGACCCTTACACCCTGCGCGCCGCTGAGTTGTTCTATCGCAGCCAGCAAGCCACGATTCACGATGGCACGTTGTTGCTAGCCGATGCGGAAACGATTGAAGCCCAGCAACATACCCAGCACGACATTCATCTTTCCCCGCTAACGGCAATGCTCCAAGCGAAGCCGTTCGGTGAGATGGATGTGATGGACGACGAAAACGCATGGACGTACTGGTCGCGTTCGGACGCGCATGCGATGGTCATGAACATAGGAGGCAATCCGAAGGCTCGCGCCGGGCTCTGCCGGGCGATCGAACGTTGGGTTGCCCATTTGATGGGTATTGCTGTCAACGTGGAAACCGTCGCATCGATCGAAGACCACGACTGGCGGTGGTTCGTAGGTCTGGACGCAGAGGGCACCCGAATCGGCAACGCGTTGTGGGATGGCGCGATGCCGGAAGGCAGGGCGGCCGAGCGCATCGTCGCTCTGATGCGCTTGACCATTGAGGATACTCATTTGGTGGATGAACGTGTCGGGGCCAGGCCGGTCTATCTCATCCTGGCCATGGGTGCGGAGAAGGTCGTGCGCTTGAAGCCACAGAACCTGGTTGCAGGATTGCCGCTCGCTTCCACAGCCAACATTGCATGATGGGCGGGTAACGGAGCATCCACGATGGCGATGACCGAAGCGTCCCGAGAAGTCGGCGTGGTCGTGCGGCGCCGTTCCGTCGACAATCCCTGGATCGACCACGTTTGGTCGCCTGTGACGATTCTCCATGAGGTGCCCGCGACCGCTCCCTGGACGGTGCTGTCAAGCGAGGGCGAGACTACGACTTACTATGCGGGCGCTGCGACTATCGATCTATTCAGGTCGGACACCGCCAATTATCGGGACAATCTCACCAACGGCGAGGCTCGTATTTGGGTGGCGCTGCGCCGGCAGGATGGTGGCCCGGAACTTGAGCTGACGAAAGTTACAGCCGACCCGAGCGAAGGCGAGGCGATGTTCGAAAGCGGTTGTGATGTGATTGGCACCGTTCCGATGCCGGCTGACGTTGCGTCCTGGGTGGCAGCCTTTGTCGATGAATTCCATGTCGAACGCACGTTCCATAAACGCAAGCGCGATCGTGCAAGGAGTGATCGCGGACCAGTGCCGGGCGATGCCTCGGATGACGGAACAGGCCGAACATGAGTGATGACGACCAGGGCAGCGACGCGAATGGCTTTCTGAAGCGATGGTCGCAGCGCAAGCTGGAAGCGAAAGAGCCGCAGCGCGAACCAGCGTCCGTCCAAGTGGATGTGGCGCCTGTGGACGTCTGTGAAGAACCGAGCGTGGAGGAGTTTGATCTGTCCAGTTTGCCGAAGGTAGAAGACCTGACCGCAATGACTGACATCAGGATGTTTCTACAAAAAGGCGTCCCTGAGAGCCTCCGTAATGCCGCACTGCGGAAGGCTTGGGCTCTCGATCCGGCGATTCGGAATTACGTCAGCCCCGCGCTCGAATACGCTTACGACTGGAATACGCCGGGAGGCGTGCCGGGGACTAGCGACCTCGCCCCGGGGCTGGACGTGGCGCGGCTTGTTTCGCAAATCATGGGTGGTGACCAAACGGCTGCGAAGGAGCCGATTACGGTTCAGCACGGCCAGGAGGAGCAAGCGGAGGCCTGCCAAGATGATGCGCTGCAACAGTCGGCTTCTGGCCAGCCGAGTGTTGCGACCCGGCTCAGCGAGGTGACTCCGATCGAGCAGACGGCCTTAAGTGCTCTCCATCCGAACGCCGCGGAGCGACGTGACGCTGACCAACAGGATAGCGATCGTGCTGCAGCGCAACCGCCAGTGCGACGACATGGCTCTGCAAAACCGACCGATTAGGCTAAAGTTTTTTTGGACATCGGCGGTGCTATGTTACAGAGTCGGGATAGGGTGCCCGATGAGCGGCGCGGTTGGGGAGAAGTGTCACGATGCGTGACGCTGGATCGGAACAAGCAATCACAAGGGTCGGCAATATAGTCTCTCCGGTGCGCACCGAAGTCCACGACATCGATCAACTGCGCGCGGCGGAATACGATCTGTTGTCTTTGCTTCTCGGCAAGGCTCCTGATTCGGACACGCTGCTGCGAGTTTCTGCCCTCAAGGGCGATGCGTCGGATCTCGGAATGACGCATGTTGAACTGGCGGTGGCTGCTGACGCGACGGATGATTCAAGGGTCAGCAAGGAGTTCTTCGATCTGTTCATTGGACTCGGTCGCGGCGACCTGCTTCCCTATGCTTCCTATTACATGACCGGCTTTCTGCACGAACGTCCGCTGGCGCGTGTACGGCACGATCTCGAGGCGCTTGGGATCGAGCGCGCCGGTTCCTCCCGGGAGCCGGAAGATCATATCGCGATTCTGCTTGAGGTGATGGCCGGCTTGGCGCGCGGCGACTTCGAAGCAGATTTCGCCGAACAGGCGCGTTTCTTCGACCGGCATCTCAAACCGTGGGCTTCGCGACTGTTCGCCGATCTGGAGGTGTCGCGATCGGCAAAGTTCTATCGGGCGGTTGGTCGTGTCGGCCGTGTGTTCATCGAACTGGAATCCGAAGCGTTTACGCTGGACGACTGAGAAAATGGATCAAAATTGATCAGGAGATCGCAATGAGCAAGCCATCCCGCAATGAGCGGTCCCTCGATGCAAGCAAGGCGCACCAATCGGGGGTCGATCGCCGTCGCTTGTTCACGATGGGCGGATCGGCGTTGGTCGCGGCTGCCGTCGTGCCGCTTGCAAGCGAGCGGGCCGAGGCTGACGAGTCGCAGGCGGAGCGCGTCAAGGCCCGCTACAAGGAAAGCGCCCACGTCAAGAACTACTATCGCGTCAACCGCTACTGATGGGATCACGCACATGTTGATGAAGCGAACAAACGGATCCGCGGGCAGGGCGCGTTTGCAGGGCGTAGCGGCCGGCCTCGCCTCGGGAGTTCTCGATCGCCGTACGTTCTTGCGCCGATCGGGTCTGACGGTTGGGGCGGGGGCAGCCCTGGGTCTGGTGCCACTCGGATCGGTGCGCAAGGCGCAGGCCGGACCGAAGATCATGAGCGCGCCAACGGAAATCAAAAAGAACATATGCACCCATTGTTCAGTCGGCTGCACCGTGATCGCCGAAGTCCAGAACGGCGTCTGGGTCGGTCAGGAGCCGGCCTGGGACAGCCCGATTAATCGTGGCTCGCATTGCGCAAAGGGCGCTTCGGTCCGCGAACTGGTTCACGGAGATCGTCGCCTGAAGTACCCGATGAAGCTGGTCAACGGCGAGTGGCAACGCCTCTCCTGGGACCAGGCCATCAACGAGATAGGCGACAAGATGCTCGAAATCCGTGCCAAGTCCGGCGCAGATTCGGTCTACTTGCTCGGGTCGGCAAAATTCTCCAATGAAGGCGGTTATCTGTTCCGGAAATTTGCGGCGTTCTGGGGCACCAACTCGATCGATCATCAAGCTCGCATCTGCCATTCCACCACGGTCGCCGGGGTCGCCAATACATGGGGCTACGGCGCGATGACCAACTCCTACAATGACATCCGCAATTCGAAGACCGTCGTCTTCATGGGATCGAATGCCGCCGAAGCGCATCCTGTCTCCCTCCAGCACATCCTGATTGGCAAGGAGACCAATCGCGCCAACGTGTTCGTGCTTGACCCGCGTTTCACTCGCACCGCCGCTCACGCGACCGAGTATGTCCGCTTTCGTAGCGGCACGGACATCGCGGTGATCTGGGGCATGCTTCACCACATCTTCGCTAACAATTGGGAAGACAAGCAATTCATCGCGCAACGGGTGTATGGCATGGACCAGATCCGTGCCGAGGTCGCGAAATGGACGCCGGAGGAGGTCGAAAAGGTTACGGGCATTCCCGGAGAGCAATTGAAGAAGGTTGCCGAGACTTTCGCCAAGCAGCGGCCTTCGACTTTCATCTGGTGCATGGGCGGCACGCAGCACAGTGTGGGCACCGCCAACGTGCGCGCATATTGCGACCTGCTGCTCGCCACCGGCAATGTCGGCACCTTCGGCGGCGGAGCGAATATTTTCCGCGGTCACTGCAACGTGCAGGGCGCCACGGATATCGGCCTCGATATCACGACTCTGCCGCTTTACTACGGGCTGGTTGAAGGGGCGTGGAAGCACTGGGCGCGGGTTTGGGAAGTCGAATACGATTATCTGCAGGCGCGCTTCGACGAAGTGCCGGCCAAGGCGGGCCGTCCGGCCCGCACCCGCAAGCAGAACATGGAATTGCCCGGGATCCCATCGACCCGATGGTTCGATGCGACGCTCTCCAATCCTGACGATGTCGATCAGCGCGACAGCCTGAAAGGCATGGTCATTATGGGGCACGGCGGAAACACCGTCCCTCGGATGACCGAGATGGTGAAGGGTCTCGAGAAACTCGAATTGCTCGTCGTTGCCGATCCGCACCCAACAACGTTTGCGGCGATCTCGGAGCGCAAGAATGGAACGTATCTGCTTCCGGCGTGCACGCAGTTCGAGACCTCCGGCTCGCGCACCGCGTCCAACCGCTCACTGCAATGGGGTGAGCAGGTCGTCAAACCGATCTTCGAATCCAAGGATGATTACGAGATCATTTATCGGCTCTCGGCAAAGCTCGGTTTCGCCGATCCGATGTTCAAGAACATCAAGGTCGAGAACAATCGTCCCGTTCCCGAGGACCTGCTGCGGGAGATCAACAGGGGCGGATTTTCCACCGGTTATTCCGGCCAGTCGCCGGAACGGTTGAAAGCTCACATGAACAACCAGGCAAAGTTCGACCTGGTCACTTTGCGTGCCAAGGCCGACGAACCTGACGTGGGCGGCGACTACTACGGTTTGCCCTGGCCGTGCTGGGGTACGGCGCAGATCAAACACCCGGGAACGCACACGCTCTACAACACGAACCTCCATGCAAAGGACGGCGGCGGCACGTTCCGGGCACGTTTTGGGGTCGTATACGAAGAGAAGCAGGCGGACGGGTCGGTCAAGAACGTCAATCTTCTTGCCGAAGGCTCGTACAGCAAAGGCTCTGAACTGACCGACGGTTATCCCGAGTTCACCTATGGCGTGCTCAAAAAACTCGGCTGGGACAAGGATCTTACGGACGCCGAATTGGCCACGATCAACAAGATCGGAGGCAACAATCCGGATGCCGTTGGATGGGCCATCGATCTTTCAGGCGGTATCATTCGCGTGACGCTGGAGCATGGCGTCATGGCGTATGGCAACGGCAAGGCACGCGCGGTGGCCTGGAATCTGCCCGATCCGGTGCCGGTCCATCGTGAGCCGATCTACACCGCGCGCCCCGAACTCGTCGCCAAGTATCCGACGCGTCCGGATGGCCGCCAGTTCCGGATGCCCAATCTCGGCTTCTCGATTCAAAAGGCCGCAGTGGACCAGGGGCTTGCCAAGCAATTCCCGATCATTCTGACCTCCGGGCGGCTGGTCGAGTATGAAGGTGGAGGCGAGGAAACCCGATCGAACAGATGGCTCGCCGAATTGCAGCAAGACATGTTCGTCGAGGTTAACACCTCCGATGCCGCTGAGCGCGGCATCAAGGATGGCGGCTGGGTCTGGGTTTACGGGCCGGAAAACGGTTCGAAGGCCAAGGTAAAAGCGCTGGTCACTGATCGTGTCGGCAAGGGCGTCGCTTTCATGCCCTTCCACTTCGGGGGCTGGTTCCAGGGCGTCGATCAGCGGGCAAAATATCCGAGAGGCAACGATCCGATCGTGCTTGGCGAAAGCGTGAACACGATCACAAGCTACGGTTACGATCCGGTGACAGGCATGCACGAGGGCAAGGTGACCCTGTGTCAGATTCAAACGGCGTGAGGGGAGATTAGAAGATGGCTCGCGTCAAATTTCTTTGTGATGCCGATCGTTGCATCGAGTGCAATGCCTGCGTGACAGCATGCAAGAACGAACACGAGGTGCCATGGGGTATCAATCGCCGTCGCGTCGTTACCATCAACGACGGCAAACCCGGCGAACGGTCGGTGTCGATGGCCTGCATGCATTGTACGGATGCGCCTTGCGCGGCAGTCTGTCCGGTGTCGTGCTTCTATACGACAGCCGACGGCGTGGTTCTTCACTCAAAGGACCTCTGCATCGGCTGCGGATATTGCTTCTACGCATGTCCGTTTGGCGCGCCGCAATATCCCAAGGTCGGAAACTTCGGCTCTCGGGGCAAGATGGACAAGTGCACCTATTGCGCCGGCGGACCCGAGGCAGACTCCACCCCGGCCGAATACGCCAAATACGGCGCCAATCGTCTCGCCGAGGGCAAGCTGCCGATCTGTGCCGAGATGTGCTCGACCAAGTCTCTACTTGCCGGTGATGGCGCCATCATTGCTGAAATCTACAAGGAGCGCGTGATGAAGCGCGGTTATGGTTCGGGGATGTGGGGCTGGAAAACCGCCTATAGCGATTCCCCGACCGGCTGATGCAACCGCCGCCGCGACTTTCTGCGGCGGCCGCGAATACTGAAAAACGAAGGGCCGTTGCGCAATGCCAAGCTCAAGTTCAACTGTGAAGGCCGTCCTCGGCAAGGCTTCGATGCTCAAGGCGGCGTGCGCCGGGATCGCGCTGCTGTTCGTGCTAGCTCATCCCGCCTCGGCGCAGCTTTCGTTCAAGCCGACGGCGGAATCCGTGCAGGAAGACCAGCTCTTGAAGGGGCTGAAGGAGGGCGATCGAATCACGGGGCGCATATCCATCCCTGACGCAATGGCGGCGAGCCTGATCCAGCCTGCCGGTCGGGACTGGCGCGATTTCCAGCGCAGCAAGCTGCCGATCATCGGCGGTGTCGCAATCCTGGGAATGGTTGCCGTGCTTGCGCTTTTCCTGATCATCCGCGGGCGAATTCGTTTGGATCATGGATTTTCCGGCAGGAAGATTCTGCGTTTCGCTGCTTTCGAACGGTTCACTCACTGGCTGACCGCAAGTTGCTTTGTGATCTTGGCGCTGTCGGGCCTGAACATCAGCTTTGGACGCAGTCTTCTTTTGCCGCTGCTCGGGGCCGACGGCTTTGCGGCCATGTCGGCCTACGCGAAACTGGCGCACAACTATCTGGCGTTCCCGTTCATGTTTGGCCTCGTGGTCATGTTCCTGATCTGGATCAAGGATAACATCCCTGAGAGGCTCGACCTGGTGTGGTTAAAACAAGGCGGCGGCTTGTTCACCAGGGGAAGCCATGTGCAGGCGAGACGGTTCAACGCCGGACAGAAGGGCGTGTTCTGGATCGTAATCGTGGGTGGATCGCTGATGTCGTTGTCGGGCTGGTTCCTTTTATTCCCGTACATTCCCGCCAACGTAACCGCGCTGCAGTTCTGGACCGTGATCCACGCCGTGGTGGCCATGCTCTTCATCGCCGCCATGCTGGCTCATATCTATATCGGCTCCGTCGGCATGGAGGGGGCGTTCGAGGCGATGGGGACCGGTGAGGTCGATATAAATCTTGCGAAGGAGCATCATTCGCTTTGGGTGCAGGAAGAGTTGGCCAAGGGGCGCCTGCCGTCGGCGAGCACTGCGCGCTCCGTGCCGGCTGAATAGATCGCTCGAAAGGACATGTAGGGGGAGCATCATGAAAGTCTTTCTAGCGGCCTTGTTGTTCGCGGCGATTGCGGCCGTCGGAGTCTCAACCTTGCTCAACACAATCCAGCAGCCGAGCTCCGTCGCATTTACAACTGGAGGCGCAAGGGTGGGCGATCCCGGCCACAACCTGGTCGGGCCCAGTTGACGGCGGCAATCGCCGGATAGCCAGGGGTCTGTTGATATATTAAGCTCGATGAGAGACGCGGGTCGACGTCCGTGGCGGTCCAACAGGGCGCAAATAAACCGAACAGGAACTCGCTTGAGCGCGCCTAAACTCAGTGTGGCATGGCCTCTCGAAATCCGCCTCGTCAGGGATCGCCGAGCGTTGCAGGTGACATTCGACGATGGCAAGGCTTTCAGCCTTTCCGCGGAATTGCTTCGGGTCACCAGCCCTTCCGCCGAAGTCCAGGGTCACTCCGAGGCGCAGCGCAAGACGGTTGGCGGAAAACGGAACGTGACGATTCTGTCGGTCGATCCCGTCGGCAACTATGCCGTGCGAATTGGGTTCGACGATATGCACACCACCGGCATCTACTCCTGGTCTTTCCTGCGAGATCTCGGATCCAATGCCGAGCGACGTCTTCAGGATTACCTTGACGACCTCCAGGCCAAGGGTCTGGACCGTGATAAGCTTGGTGTACGCTGAGAAGGTGCAATTGACGTTGTCGAACGTTTCCCCGTGCGGCAAGTGCAGCTCTGGAGTTCTGGTCGCGGCTGCATTGCTGACGGCGATGCTGCTCGGAATGACTGGTTCGTCGGCTCAGTTGCGCGGCCATGGCGGGCCGGTACGCGCATTGGCGGTGTGGTCCGACGGAGAAACCGCCATCTCGGGGGGCTTCGATTCGACAGCCATCCGCTGGTCGCTGCGGCGCAATGCGGCGGAGCAGGTAATGCGGTTTCACAGCGAAGCAATCAACGCGGCTGTGTTCCTCAGGGATGGCCGAGTGGCGACCGCAGGCGCCGACGGGAACATAGCCGTCTGGATCTCGGGCAGGGCCGAACCCGAGTTAGTGCTCGAAGGTCATACGGCCCCGATCGCAGCCCTCGCCGTCTCGCCTGACGGTGGTACGCTGGCTTCGGCATCTTGGGACCAAACGGTCCGGTTGTGGCCGCTTGCAGGCGGTACGCCGCGCGTGCTGAACGGCCACACCCAGAACGTCAATGGCGTGGCCTTTGCCCCGGGCGGCGCGCTGGTGAGCGTCGCTTATGATCAGAGCGTTCGCATTTGGCCGGTTTCCGGCCAGGGAGCGCCCACTGTTACTGCAATGCCGAGCCCTCTCAACGCCGTTGCCGTCGCGAATGATGGCGAGATCGCAGCCGCTGGCGCCGACGGAAAGATCTATTTTCTGACGGAAGGCGGTGCACCCTCAGGCGAAATCGCGGCGGGGCCGAGACCGGTGATCTCGATCGCACTGTCACCAGATGGCAAGCTGGTTGCGGCTGCGACCGTTGGCGGAGCCGTAGCCGTAATCGACCGCAAGACACGCGGTGTCTCTAGAACATTGGTCGGCCCCGGGCTGCCGGTCTGGTCGGTCGCGTTTCTGCCGGATAGTCGAACGCTGCTCACCGGCGGTGCCGACAGCATCATCCGGCGCTGGAACGCCGTGACCGGAGATCCCATCGATCCGCTGTTGCTGGAAGCTGCCGGAGATCCGCTGGCCGCCTACGTTGGCGACCGAGGCGCGGATGTCTTTCGCGCGTGTGTAGCGTGTCATACACTCGGTCCGGAGCAAGCCATTCGGGCCGGGCCTTCGTTGGCAAACCTTTTCGGTCGGCGAATTGCAACATTGCCGGGCTATAATTTTTCTGAACCACTTAAGCAGCTGGATATCGTCTGGACGCCGGAATCGGTTTCCAAATTGTTCGAGATCGGGCCTTCGGCCTATACCCCCGGCACCAAGATGCCTGAGCAGCGCATTGGTTCGGCAGAGGATCGCGCAGCCTTGGTGCAATTCCTCGAGCGTGCGACCAAGAGGTAAATTCCTCTTTGTGGATTCCTTGTGAAGGGCGTCAGCAAAAAGAGTGGCTGTGAGGCAGCTCACACGCGTGTGTCGCGATCCGAGCTAAATCAAACATCGGGAAGCTATTTCAATCCATTGAGGTTGTCATGAAGGTCCTGGTGATTTCTGCATTTGCATCTGTGGCTCTGCTCGTTTTTGCAGCCACCATGTTACGATCTCACAGCCGTACCGCCGAGTTTCCTTTTGCATCAGCAAACCCGGTGCCGGTCAAGGAACCGAACGGCAAGAGCTCTGGCAACAAGCTGCCAATCGAAGACTTCGAAGACATGTCGTTGGTTTATTCGCGACGCTAATGGAGGGGCACGCCCGGGTTAGCTGATGCTATCCGCCGATGCGAATTGCTCGCGCGGACTGTGGGGCTAATCAATAGGGGGATACGGCTGGTCGTAGTCTGATTGCGTGATGGTGCTTCAGCCTATTGGTTCGTCCAGCCGACACTCCGCTCCGGTACCAGCGCTTCCGGCCAGACCATGTCGTGCAAGGAAGGTGCGATCGACGGGCCATGTTCCTGCTCCGAAAGCCGATCGAGCAGCAGTTGGAGGTGAAGCGGCATTGTCGACATTTCCCGGGCGAGCATGATCCGAAGTCGATCGCCGATCTCCTCACAGATTGCGCGGCAATGTGAGCTGTCGATCTGTAGGCCGCCCTGCGTCCTCATCGTCTACTCCGCTGGATTCGGCAGAGACAATAAGCTTCAAATTTTAAGGTAGGGCTGCGATTTGAGGCCGTATTTGAATGCAGGGGTTTACAAGGGATTAACCAGCTACAGGGAGTGCGCTAAGCGGCAGTTCAATCTCCGAGCAGGTGGGCACCTTGGCGCAGCGGGCGAAGAGAGGGGAGTTGGTGCGGCGCCGGCCGACGCCAAGGCGCAGCTCGGCGGAGTTATTCTTCCTCCGGCATGATTGAGCCCTAAAATTGCCGAAGAGCCGCGATCAACTTCTCGTGCCTACAAATTCGCCGGGGGGTGAAATTTTATGCCGCTATATTTTTTTGATTTCAAAGACGGCGACCTCAATGGTTGCGACCAGTTCGGAACGAAATTGCCAAACCTCGAAGCGGCGGCCCGAGAAGCCGTCAGCGCGCTCGCGAATATCTCGAAGGATGTACGCAAAACATACACAGATCGCGTGTTGGGCCTCAATGTAAGGGACCAGAGCGGAGAGACAGTGTTGAGTGTGAGTGTCACGCTGGCAGTGACGTGGTTTCCTGGGAGGCAAATTGAGCTGAATGGGTACGCATCTTCGGGGTCAGCCGCGCACAGCTCTGCCCCGGGTATAGGTACCCGCGATCTCATGTTACCAGCGCGAGATGTCATTGCCTCCAGACCACTTGGCGGAGATGCATGAAAGGCCTCCGCCGCATAGCGCCTGTCTCGTAACACTCCGCTCGGCGTGGCTTAATGCTCGCACGGTCATGTGTCGGCATCCAGCCAAACGGTGCGCGCCGCGTTGTTAGAGGTTGGCGAGCAGTTGGCATATCGGCCAACATCACGGAGCCAGGCAGCCAACCCGCACTAGCCGGGCGGACGTGGTAATTGAGACAAGGCAGTTTGCTGCTCGCGGTCTGCAAGTCAGGCTTTTTAAGTTCTTGTCGAGACTATTCGCAAATGGCAAAACAAGTTTCTGTTTTGGTGCCAGAAGCTGCGCCGACAATATATGGCTATTCGCGGCGCTGGTTTAATCTGTTGGTCCAGATTTTTTTGTCTGCTTGAGAAAATTGGAAGTCATTGTCATGAAGGCGATCATTCGAGCGGCATGCCTCGCGCTATCATGTATGGTCTTTTCGATCGAATTCGCCGCCGCGCAACAGGCCAAGTTGGGATGCTTGCCCGAGAACACGGCGGCCGCCGCCCAGTCATTCCGATGTCCGGGCGGGGTGACCATCGTCGCCGAGGATGGAGCTCGATACACCCTGCAGGATACCGACGGCAATGGCCGCGTGGACTCGGCCGAGCTGAGCAACAAGGCCTTGTTGATCGAGGTCCCCAAGAAGTCGAGAGTGAGCAAATTCCAGGTAACTACACCCCAGGCGGTCGCGGCCGTGCGCGGGACAAAATGGGCGGTGGATGCCGTCGAGGGCAAAACTTCCGTTTTTGTCGTGAATGGCAAGGTAGCTGTCAGTCGGCGATCTGGTGGTCCGAACGTAACTTTAGGACCGGGTGAAGGCGTTGATGTGGAAGGGGCTGATCCTTTGACGGTGAAGCGGTGGGCGCCAGCCCGGGTGTCTGCATTGATGGCACGTCTCCGACACTAATCAGCCGATGAACCGCCGCCATCTCCGGACGCTCCTCGCTCTCGCACTCGCCGGGCTTTGGGGGTTTGGCATTCATTTTGGATACTCACGCGGGCACCTGCGCTTTCTCGACCGCGCGGAATCGGCCATCACCGATCTTCGAACACTTGTGCGTGGCGTAAGAGTGCCACCGGATCTGGTGACGATCGTCGCCATTGATGACGACGTCGTGAAGCAGTTGGGCGGATATCCGCTCCCACGGAGTGAGCTCGCCAGGATTGTCGAGGCAATCGCGAGGCTGCAACCCAAGGTCATTGCTTTGGATATTCTGCTCGTCGACGAAGGCGCCGAGGAAGGCGATGACGCTCTTGCAAAATCACTTGCCGGGCGATCCGCAGCGATTGCCGCCGCTGCAGTCTTTCCCGAAGCCAGTCAGAGTTTGCTCGCAGGTGGAATGCAAGGTCCGCTCACCGGACTGCCAAGAGCCGAAAAGTTTTTACTTCCATTAAAAAAATTCGCCGACCAGGCGCAGATCGGAATTGTCAATGTGGCTACCGATCAGACCGGAATACCGCGTTCGATTCCGATGCTTTTCCGAACGGCCGACGCGGTCGAGATGTCGTTTCCACTTCGCGTTGCCGCCCTCGCCGTTGGAAAAGAGCCCACGATCGAGCCAAACCGTCTGTTGCTGGACGAACGGCCGCTGCCTCTGGAGCCGGATCATTCTCTAGCGATTACATTCTATGGCCCACGCCGTACAATCCGAACCATCAGCGCAAATGCCTTGCTTGCCGGGGAGGTTGCTCCGGACCACATTCGCAATCGAATTGTCGTGGTCGGTGCCACTGTTACGGGCGGCGGCGATTACTTCCCGACCCCGTTCGAGCCGGTGATGCCCGGCGTGGAGGTCATCTCGACCGCCATAACGCAATTGATGGCGGGGGATGGCGTGTCGCGGGATCAGTCCGTGCGCCTGGCGGACGGCGTGGTCGCGGTCATTTTGCCCGTTGCGCTTGTCGGCTTGCTGGCCTGGCGGCGAAGCGGGGTTGGTATTGTTGCGGCCGCGATCGTTACCCTGGCTTGGGTAATCGCCATCTTCTTCGCTTTTTCACGGGGTATCTGGCTGGGCGCGGCGGTGCCAGTGGCCGCTGCCGCACCCCCCGTGCTCTTGTTCGCAGCAGTTCAGCTCTGGTTAGGTAGGCGACGAGCACAATACTTCTCCGCCAGGAGTGAGTTGCTCGATCAGTTTCAAGCTCCTGGCATACAGGAATGGTTGACCCGAAATCCGGACTTCCTCGCCGAGCCTGTCCGTCAAAATGCGGCAATCGTCTTTATCGATTTGTCCGGTTTCACAAACCTTAGCGAGCGGCTTGGCCCGCACAAAGTACGCGATCTGTTGAAGGACTTTCATGCCTTGGTCGACAAGGAGGCTGTGACCTACGGTGGAATAATCACGAGCTACCTGGGTGACGGGGCCATGATCCTGTTCGGACTGCCGGCAGCCGCGATCGACGATGCTTTCAGGGCAGCGGAATGTTCGGTACGTCTCTGCCTGAGCGCTCAAAGATGGTTGAACTCCCTGCCGCGATCGATTGCCGCCGGGCTCGGATATAAGGTGGGCGCCCATTTCGGGACCATCGTTGCATCCCGGCTAGGAGGTGGAAGTTACCAGCACATCACGGCCGCGGGCGACACGGTAAATGTGGCCAGCCGCCTCATGGAAGTCGCGGCGAGACATCGCGCAGAGCTTGCGTTGAGCGACGACCTGCTGTTTGCGGCGGGACATTGTGCGCTGTTCAAATCCGGTGTTCTTACCGGGCCGCACCAAACACGAATTCGGGGCCGTTCAGGATCGCTCGCGGTGTGGCTTTGGCAAATTGGTGGGCAGTCATGATGCGTTTTCGGTATGGCAGACGACGGAAGGCCTACTGCTGTTGGACCGGAGATCAAGTAAGCTGTCCCGTGCGGTGCTTCATTCGCTCTCGCTCAAACCGCCAATTTCACAGGGACAGCTTGCGCAGGCTGCGGCTCATCACCGAACTCCGCGGACTTTACAGCGAAGACCTTCAGGGGATGATCGTAGCCCTTTATCTTTCTCTCGCCGAGAGAGACAAGCGTAACGCTATCCTTGACTCGTTCGGCGACGGCGGGGTCAACCAGAATCTGAGCGTCATCCGCCAGCGCACAAAGCCGCGAGGCCAAATTGACGCCGTTTCCGATGGCAGTGTAGTCGAGGCGACCTTCATAGCCTACCGTTCCGACCGTCGCCGGGCCCATCGCGATACCTACGCCAAAGCCCATTGAGGTGCCGCCAGCACACCAGGACTTCGAAAGTGATTGCACCGCTACTTGCAGGTCCATCGCGAGTCGAAGGCCACGGTGGGCCGGATTTTCGCATGCGACCGGCGCATTGACGAGGACCATTACACCGTCTCCTGCGAAACGGATCAGGGTCGCTTGGTGCCGGGTCATCACGGCCCCGATAGCCTCGTAATATTGTCTCAGCACGGACATAACGACATCGGGCTCGGCACGCGCGGAAAACGCGGTGAAGCCGCGCAGATCGCCGAAGATCGCGACGATCTCCCGACGTTGTCCCTCCAGCAAGCGCTGGTTCGACTCCACCAATTCCGCCACTTGTGGCGCCAGGAATTTCTTCAGGCGGTTGATGCGCTCGGATTTCTGCTGCGAGGCGGATAGTTCCTCGGCCATCTGATTGAACCGGGTTGCCAGTTGCTCCATCTCGTCACCGCTCGAGATCGCGATCCGATGATTGAATTGTCCAGTTCCGATCCGCTCCACGCCTTCCTCAAGCTGCCGTATCGGTCCGGACATCCGGCGTGCAAGCCAGTAGGCCAGGGCAAAGGCAACGATTGCGCCGATACCAATCAGTAGGACAGAGCGGCGCAGCGCCGCTCGGATCGACTCGAAAGCTTCCAACACCGGCTGTTGCGCAATTACAGTCCAACCCAGGTTGGGCGTGTGAACGGACAGTGCCACCACGCGCTCGCCTGCATCACCAGTGGTCGCAATCGCCGATCCGTTTGCAGCCCGAACCGCCGACTTGAGCCGATCGAAGTCTCTCGAAACGGCACCCCCACGCAGTACCAGGCTGATGTCGGGGTGGGCAATCAGACGTCCGGAATCATCGATAACCAGCGCGTGGCCGGTATCACCGATTTTGATCGAAGCTATGATGTCCCAGATCAGCTTTAAATTGATCTCCGCTATTACGATCCCCGCGGCCGGACGGTTTCCGGCAACCGCGATCCGCATGGAAGGCTCTGAATCGTGTTGGTACACAACAGGGCCATACCAGGACCCGTTTGCGCGCGCGCCGAGAACCGCCGGATCTTGCGACAGGTCAGTGCCTCGACTCATTCTGTTCAGACGCAATCTTGACACAAACGCCCGCTGGGTTCCGCTCTGGTCGACCAGCGTGACGGACACAATCGCGGGTACCTGCTGCAGCAGTCGCAATGCGTCGATCCTGCGACGGTCATCATCGCGCTCGGTCCACGGAAACTGGACGACCCAGCCGAGCTGATCTCGTATTCCGGCCAAGAACGTTTCGATCTTGTCGGCGGCCAACCGGCCCTCGATCTGGAGAGTTTCGTTCAGGTGGAGACGCTGATCTCGATATCCGAACCAGGCGTCGCTCGCAGCCCCAAATATGAGGGGCACCACCACCGCGACAAACAATGTGATGAAGTACTTGACGAATAGCGGTCGACGAGGACGGGTCACGGCATCGTGGTCCGACAGCTAAAGCTCGGCGCTGATGAGTGTCCCGGCGTCATTCAAGCACCTTGTTGGCGCGAAACAAAATACTGGACGCGTCCAGGTCAATGCCCAGCAAATGAGCAGTCTTGAGATTTACAACGAGCTCGAATTTTGTGGGCTGTACAACGGGCAGTAGGGCAGGGCTTTCGCCGCGCAAAATCCTGTCTGCATAGGTCGCAAGCGAGAAATAGGTTGCACGCTGGTTAGCCCCGTAACTCAAAAGTCCGCCGGCATCACAATACTCGCTCCATCCGAACATCGAGGGCAGCCGCTGTGTCACGGCGAACTGCGCTATCTTGGCCCGGTGCACCATCGTGACCGCGTCCGGGAAAACAAGTAGTGCATCTGCCTGCGCCTCGCCTGCCGCTTTAAGCGCGTTGTCCAGTTCGCGCCCGCCCAGAAAAGGAACATAAACAGGGACAATGCCGAGTTCGACGCAAGCATCCTGGGTGGCGCGCCATTCGGACTGTTCTCCTGGATGATACAAGTTCGACAGAACCGCCACTTTGCGTACCTTGGGAAAGATGTCCTGGAGCAGCTCAACGCGCTTCCCCGCTAGATCAAGCGAAAGGAAAGTGGTCCCGGTGAAATTCGTACCGGGGTGCCCGAGGCTCTTGACCAGCCCCAACGCAATCGGGTCGCCGCTCAGGGCAAACAGCACAGGAACGTTCGTCACGGCCGTCATGGCGCGCGTTGCGGGACCGCTCGAAACGGCGAGGTCTATGTCGCCGCGGCCCAATTCGGATATGACATTTTGCAAGCCTTGGGGATTGCCGGGGGCGTAATGAAGCTCGTACGCTACGTCTCTGCCCTCAACATAGCCAAGTGCACGCAGGCCTTCCCTGAACCCGTCCAAAAAGGGGTCGGGCTGAGATTCCGTAGAAACCCAAAAGATTCGATACAGCTTTGTGCCCGGTTGCGCGCGCGCCAACCGAGGCAAGAGCAGCGCGCTTCCGAAAAGCGCAATGAAGTCTCGTCGGTTCATGAGGCCCCGTGTGATCGGGTCCCGCTGCTTGCGCAGGGGCCCAGCGCGGCCGCAGTGATGCGGGCGCCGGACAAGGAGCTTCTTGAGATTTGTCGGTAGATTGTATCGAGAATAATTGTCAACATGGCGGGAAATCCATCGTTCGTTTGGGGGAGTGATAGCGGGCGTTTGTTTCAGGACAGCTTCGCAAGGGTTGGAAATGGTTTCGTCAGCCCGGCTATTGTTTCGCCAAGAAAGTGCGTTTGATTCGGATGTAATTGCCGGCTCATCCGTCCAGGTGTCGGCGCCGGTGTCGTCCACCGACTGCTGCTGATTTTTGGAATTCGTTTATGAATGAAGGACGCTACAGGCTTATCGGATCGACCGCATCGCCCTATGCGCTCAAGCTAAGGGCGCTGTTGCGTTACCGCCGGATTCCGTTCGACTGGGTAATCATGAGCAGGGCGTTACGGAAACAAACCGAGCACCTTCGGCCTAATCTAATTCCTGTTCTTCAGTACCCTGACGGAACGTTCCGAGGCGAAACGACGATGCTCGCGTACGATCTCGAAGCACGACATCGCGAACGATCCGTAATTCCCGAAGATGCGGTGGTGGGGTTCGTTTGTGATCTTCTTGAAGATCTCGCCGATGAATGGGCGGTGAAGCCGCTTTTTCTCTACCGGTGGTGGGATCCGGAAGACCAGGCTTACGTTGCCCGGTGGGCGGCCGAGGAGTGGTCCGTGTCGGAGGCCAAGCCCGGCAGCCCCGAAGAGATCGAAGATTTCCGCCGCAGGCAGATTTCCCGCATGGCCATCCTCGGCGCAACGGCCGAGAACAAGCCGCTGCTGGAGCAAAGCTACCGCCGAATTCTGGGGGCCTTTGAGCCGCACGTCGGCATGAGGACCTACTTGTTTGGAAGCCGGCCGTCGCTTGCCGACTTCGCCTGGTTCGGTCAGTTGAGCGAAATGGCCACCGATCCTACCCCGATGCGGATCATGCGAGACATAGCGCCCTTTACGGATCACTGGACGCGGCGGTTGGATGACGCCTCCGGCGTTGAAGGCGCGTGGCATCCGCGCGAGCAGGCTCTCTCGGGAATGGCTGGATCGTTGCTCATGATTGCCGGGGAACTGTATCTTCCGTTTCTGGTGGCCAATGCCAAAGCTTTCGCCCAAGGTTTGGAGCGATTAGAGATCGGCGTCTGGGGGTTGCCTTACGCGCTGTCGCCTTTCAAGTACCAAGTGAAATGCCTCAGCTTGATCCGCGAGAGGTTTGCGGCGCTCAGAGTCGAAGATCGCAATGCATTGCGGCCCGTCCTCGAGCGAACCGGCTGCTGGGCACACCTGGTGACCAAGTAGTTGGATCTTGGGGTGGCCTCGTTCAGCGGTATTGGAAGTGCTACTCGGCAGCCGAAGGACCTTCATCCGCGTCGACGACTACCCAGCGCATCGGCGATCGTCTCGGGCTTTCGAATCCGCTCGATCAGCATGTCGATGCGGTCGCCACCCCAAAACAGCTCGCCGTTGAATACCATGGTGGGCACGCCGAAGACGCCCAGCGCTTCGGCTTCATCGATAATGCGGTCATGCTCGTTGCGTGCCGGACCGCTGACATACGATTCGAAGTCCTCGGCCGATCCGCCGATTTCCGCAATCACACGGGAAATATCCGACAACTGGTCGATTTCCAGCTCATGATTCCAGAAGCGTCGGAATACCGCGTCGTGATAGGGCCGGAACAGGCCGTGACGCTGCGCGAAGAGCATGCCGGCGCTGGAATAGAAGCCATCGTAGATTCGACGAGGTCCTTTGATGGTGAGTCCTTGCGCGTTCGCGTGGCGCCGAGCATCCATATAGAGATAGCGCACCTTCCGCCAGAAATGCGGCGTGCGCTCCTCCACCGTCCCCATAAATTCAGCAACGCGCAGCGTATACGGCAGCCACTCCAGCTCTACCTGGTGGTTCTCTTCCAGTTCATAGAGCCGCTTGTTGGCGACGAACGCATATGGGCTTTTGTAGTCCGTATAGACGCGTACGCGATGCTTCTCCATCGTAATCCTCTCGGACGTCATCCCGCCTTTGTCTGACGATATTGGCTGAAGTCGGGATCGTGAGTCATTCCCCAGTAGTCGACAAAGCGCCATGGCATCGCCGAAAACACTCGACCTTGGATGTTCCGGTAGTACGTCGTCATGCCCGGATGCGTCCAAATCAATTGCTCATGCTCCTTGTCAACCTCACGGATGTAACGATCATGGGCTTCGGGAGACACGTCGATAGCTGCCACGCCGCGCTCGATCATCTCAACGAGGCACGCCGTAATGTAGCGGCTTTGACATTCGGACTGGAAGATCACGCTTCCACCATGAGCCGGCCCCGAGTTGGGGCCCAGCATGCAAAAGAAATTCGGGAAGCCGGGCACCGTCAGCCCGAGATAGGCAGTTGGATTGTCATTTGCCCAGGCATCCCTCAGGTTTTTTCGGTCACGGCCAGTGATGTTGAGCCGGGCCGCCATTTCGGTCACTTTGAAGCCCGTCGAAATCACGATGATGTCGGCGCTCCGCATTTGGCCATCTGACGTGACGATGCCGTCGCGCACAAAACGATCGATCTTCTCGGTCACCAGTTCGACATTCGGCTTGGTCAAGGTTTTGAACCACCCGTTGTCCAGCAGGATGCGCTTGCCGTATGGCGGATAGCTCGGCACGCATTTCTCGATCAAATCGGGCCGGTCTTTCAATTCCGATAAAATGAAATCGGTCAGTTCCTGACGATGGCGGTCGTTGCCCTTGTTGACCGCGCGCTCGGGGTGTGGCCAAGCGGGATCCTTGCGCAAGAAGGGCAGCAGCCCGTCCCCATAACGCCAGAACATGTTGAAGCGGTACCATTGCACGTAAAATGGCAAATTCGCGAGCAACCACTGGGCTCCCTCGGTGATCGGATCGGAATAGCCGGCAACCGGGCGCGACCATTGCGCCGAGCGCTGATATATGGTGACCGACGCAACGCGATCCGCAATCGAAGGCACCAATTGCATTGCGGTGGCGCCGGTGCCGATCACCGCGACCCGCTTTCCGTCGAGATTTATATCGTCAGACCAAAGCGCGGAGTGCAGCCTCACTCCGGCGAACTCGTCCTCGCCCTTGAAGTGAGCGGGCGATGGATCGTTTAGCTGGCCGATCGCACTGACCAGAGCGGTGGATTCGAAGTCTTCGAGACCGCCGCGGGTCTCCAGGCTGGAAATCCAACGTCGCTTCGCTTCGTCCCAGCGCGAGGCGGTCAATCGGGTATTGAAACGGATATGACTGCGCACGTCGTGCTCGAGCGCAACTTTTCTCAGATAATCGAGGAGTTCCTGACGCTGCGCAAAATAGCGGGTCCATCTATTGCGAGCGCCGAACGAGAAGGAATATGAGTGGTTCGGTGTGTCAACGCCGCAGCCGGGATATCGGTTGACGTACCACGTGCCGCCCAATTCATCATTCTTCTCGACGATGGTGTAGGGAATGCCAAGGCGGCCGAGTGCGACCCCCAAGGCGATCGCGCACACGCCGGCGCCGACAATCAGTACATGCTGGCTCTTCAGCGCATGTTCCGGCGGGCGGGTGGTCCAACGCACATCGCGCGGGATGAATCCCATTTCCTCTCGCATCATAGGCGCGTATTCCGGCGCGACGTTCTCCCCCAGGCAGGCTCGCATCATTCGCAACATCAACTCGTCACCGGGGTCGGTGATCGCGGGCTTAGGCACCCCATCTTTGAAGAGATTCAAAACGGCGCTGCGGATCTCCTCTTGGATGTTCGTGGGAACGCCGGCTTCCGGATCGGGAATGAGGCGGACATCGCGCTTGGGCTTGTAAGGAGGCTCGAGCCATCGCTCATCGCCGGTCATATGGACCAGCACCATGAGTAATACGCGGATATCACCCTCCGCTATGGCCGTCGTCAGATCGAGCTTTTTACGCGTCACCTCGACGTTCATGTGGTCGCATCCTTGGCTTCGGTCCGAAAGGTTTCGCGAAATCCGCCATACGCGTCCCAGGTCGATCCGGCGATGAGACCGGCGTCGACCGGGAGATTGATTCCGGTCACGCCGCTGCTCATCGGCCCGAGCAGCCAGGCAATGGCGTGCGCGACCTCGATCGGCTCAACCAGCCGGTTCATTGCGGTGTTGCGGGCCAAACGATCCCTATCAAGCGCACCTGACGCGATTCCGGCTTCAAGGGCGGCTGTTCGCGTGAAGCCTGGGGACACGGCATTCACCCGCACGCCGGCGCGGCCCCATTCCGCCGCCAGGGTCTGGGTGAGCTGGATGACACCGGCCTTGGCCGCGGTGTAGGCGTGAATCGGGCCCGACGTCATACCTGCGACCGAGGCGATATTGACGATTGCCCCGTAGCCTCGTCTGGCCATGCGCTCGCCAACGCTACGCGCAAGCAGAAAGGTGCCACGCAGGTCGATATTTATCTCGCGATCCCAGTTTTCCATGCGTACTCGCGTAGCCGCATGCATCTTGCCAAAAACGCCGGCTGCATTGACGAGACCAGTGATCGGACCATGCATTGATTCAATGGCCTCGATGCCGCCAACCACAGCCGCCTCACTGGCCACGTCAAATCGATGGGGCCACAGGATTGCCAGTTTGCCCGGCAAGCTCTCCGGCAGGATATCCGCGATCACCACGCATTGGCCCCGCTCGGCCAGCAGCGTCGCCGTAGCGGCACCTATGCCACGACTCCCACCCGTCACCAGAACGATGCCATCGGCGCTCACGAATGTTTGCTCCCACCATGCAGCGTGAACAATCCGCGGGTGATCAATTTCTCGTACGCCGATATCACATGATCGGGGACGGCGGTGACACCGCCCGGTGCATATGAGTAACGGCGGCTGAGGTATCCTCGCGCGCCCATGAACATGTGAACGATCGCTTCGAACTCCTCATCACTGAAACCATCGATGGCGCCGGCAGTCCGCGCGCGTCGCAAGATTCGCACATAGGCCAGCGAGATATTGTCGAGATGCTTTTGATAGCCGAGCGGCGCAAAAAATTCGGCTTCGTTGAGAATGCGCAGGAACTCCGGCACTTCGCGGATGAACTCGAAAAACGCACCAAACCGTTCGATCTCCTGCCTCGCGGCATAGGCGGTGCCGGTCCGCGCGCGAATGAACCTCACCATGTCGATGCCGATTTTCGGAAGCAGCTGATCCAGCAGTTCCTGGCGATTTTCAAAATGATTATAGAACGTGCCCTGGGCCACGCCGGCTTGCTCGGTGATGCGGGCGACAGAGGCCTCGGCGTAACCATATTTGCCGACGATCTTGGTGGCAGCATCGAAAATCTTGCGCTTGGTCCAGGCATTGCGCTCGACCCGGTTGAGCTTCGTGACCTTCCTGGACATTGGTTCGGGCGCCTGCGTCATGCGTTAGCCTCAAGTTCCGCGCGGAGCACGCGTTTGAGTATTTTGCCGGACGGATTACGCGGCAGGCTGTCGCGAAGGATGAGTTGCTTTGGCACCTTGAATGCCGCGAGTTGTTTGCGGCAATGCTCCGCCAGGCGAGGGAGCTCCAAAAGCGTGCCATCCGCAACCACCACGACCGCAATCGGCCGTTCGCCCCAACGCTCGTCAGGCATGCCGATCACGGCCACCTCGCGCACCCCGGGCATCTCATAAATGACTCGTTCGATCTCGGACGATGCGATGTTCTCGCCGCCGGAAATGATCATGTCCTTCTTGCGGTCGGTGAGATACAGAAAGCCATCCTCGTCGAGATAGCCGACATCTCCAGTGCGGAACCAGTCTCCGAAGAACGCAGCCGACGTCTTCTCAGGATCTCGCCAATAGCCTTTGGTCACCTTGGGGCCGCGCAAGCAGATCTCACCGTTTACGCCAGCGCCAAGGCGATTCCCGGAATCGTCGCGGATTTCGATCTCGACATGGGCGACGGCGCGTCCGGTTGATCCGATCTTGGCGATCTCGAACCCGGGCTCCATGAAAGTGTCGCCACCGACGGATTCGGTCAGACCGTAGGCATCGATGTATCGCGCGTTGGTGAAAAATTGCGAGAAAGCGCGAATGCGCGCCTCCGGCGTCTTCTCACCGCCGCCGATCACCCAGCGCAAGCTGCTCACGTCATAACACCCGCGATCCGGACAGCTGAGGATGGAACTGGTCATGACCGGCGCGAGCCAGGCGGCGTTGAGCCGATCGGCTTCGAGCGCTGCGAGACACTGCCCGGGATCGAAGTCGCGCTGAATGCTGAGCATTCCGCCCTGCCACAGCACGGCAATGCCGGGGAGATCGAGGGCGCCGACGTGATAGAGCGGCCCGGCTACGAGCAGCCGGGTGTCACGGCTGAGGCCGAGGGCCAGCACATGATCGGCCGATTTCCAGTAGAAATTCTCATAGCTCAGCATCACGCCTTTCGGCCGGTCGGTGGTGCCGGAGGTGTACATCAGCCGCATCAGTTCGGATGGCAGTCGACGCGCCGCCGTTGCAGGCCGGGCATCCGGTGCAAGGCACGTCGCGTTTGATTGCGCGGCTTCATCCAGCAGCACAATCGGTTCGCAGCCGGCTGCACTGGCGCTGAGTTCTTCATCCGCAAGGAGAATGCGCGCGCCGGAATTTTGCACGATGTAGGCGACTTCGTCGGCTGCCAGTCGGTAGTTGATCGGGAGGAAAATCGCCCCGATATGGCTGGCAGCAAATGCGATCTCTAGAAATGCCGTGCTGTTCTTCATCAGGACGGCTACGACGTCGTCCGGGCCAATTCCGCTTGAGGCCAACCAACCTGCGACTGTTCGAAGCCGGTGGTCAAAGCTTGCATACGAGATTTCCTGGCCGCGGTATTTCAGCGCACAGCGGCTCGGCGTTCGCCGGGCGTGGAATGCGATGAAGCTCGACAGATTGATCATTGCGGTGCGAAACTACCCGACTTTTGGCTCACAACTAACACGATCTGAATTCTGACTCGTAATTCATAATTGCCTTGACGTCATCCCGTTTTCTCTGAAATTCTCAAGGCATGGAGACGCAGATCTCCGGCAGGGAGTTAGCGACGAAGAGGTGGAGGAGGCAGTATGACCAAGCCCAACAGACCGGCAATTAGCCGGCGGTCGACCTTGGCGCTGATGGGCGCCGGTGCAGTGACGTTCTCGACGCCGTGGGTGGCCCGCGCGCAAGCCAAGACTATCAAGATCGGCATGCCGACGATTCTGTCAGGGCGTGTGGCGCAGCTCGGAACGTCATCGCGTAATGGCGTGATGATTGAAGTTGACAAGGTCAACGCCGCCGGAGGCTTGGCAGGCCGGCCGATCGAGATGGTGATCCGCGATTCCAAGGGACAGCCCCAGGAGGCGGCTCGGGTCGCGCGCGAACTGGTCAACACCGATGGTTGCGAACTTCTCATAGATGCCGAGGCCTCCTCGGGCGCGTTCGCGGTTCATGAGGTCGCCCGCGATCTCGGCGTGTTTTGCATTCACACCAACTCGGAAACTTCTTCTCTGACCGCTGATCCGAAGCAGCACATTCCGAACGCGTTCCGCACCGCGCGTCAGGGCGTGCACGACTCTATCGTCGGGGGCGGTTATGCTGCCGCAATCGCGAAGGCGAAGGGGCTGAAGAAATGGGCCACATGCTCGCCGGACTACGCATACGGCCGCGATACGACCGGAGAGTTTGTCTACTACCTCAAGCAGTTTGCACCGGATGTCGAAATCATCAGCGACGCCTGGCCCAAATTGTTTCAGCCTGACTACACGGAGGTAGTGACAAAGATTCTGCAGGCGAAGCCGCAGGCCTTGTATTCCGCACTTTGGGGCGGTGACCTGACCTCCTATATCGATCAGGCTAACATCTATGCGTTGTTCACCCAGATGGAGGTGTTCGCCGTAAACATGGCCGACTATACGGCCCTTACCGTCGTCAAGAACTTGCCCAAGGGCATTCACTCCGGAAACCGTTATATCAAGACCTATCCAGCCACGGCCGAGAATGCCGCCTGGGGCGATGCCTACAAAGCGAAGTTCAATGAGTATCCCACCAACTGGTCATGGGAAAATGCGACCGCGGTGATGCTGATGGCGGAAGCATCCAAACAGGCCAATTCGGCTGACGGCAAGAAGATCGCAGACGCGATGCGCGGCCTCACCATCAAATCGCCGTTCGGCGCGGACGGCACGGTGACGATGCGAGCCGAGGATCAAACCTTGATCGGTTACGCGATCGGTTGGGGTACTACTATTCCGACCGAGCCTTATGTTCCCGAAGTGAAGAGCGGCGATTGGAAGCAGATACTGGCGCTGGAAGCCGAATGGAAGAAAACCAAAGGATATACCTGATGCCAAAGGCGAAGCGCGGACGCCAACCCGGCGCCGCGCTCGCTGGCTGATTTTTCACCGATGTACCGGCAGACGGACACGCTCCCTTGGACCTCGATGCGCTCACCGGCTGTCTTGCGAGCTCCGCCTGCCTGGTGACGCAAGGTACCAGCGGCTTCATCATCGGAATGCTGCTGTTTCTCGTCGCGGTCGGTCTGACGCTGATTTTCGGCGTGCTCAAGGTCGTGAATTTCACCCACGGCGCCTTCTACATGTTCGGCGCGTATTTCGCGATGACGACGTACCAACTCAGCGGCAGCTTTGCCTTGGCGATGCTGTGCGGCGCGGCCGGGACAGCCATCCTTGGGCTTGTATTCGAGCGTGTCTTCATGAGCCGGGTTTACGGCGGCGACGTGCTGATGCAGCTTTTGGTCTGCTACGCTTTCGTCTTGATCTTCGATGACGTGGTGCGGCTGTTTTGGGGCCCTGAATTCAAGGCGATGGGAATGCCGACGGCGTTCCAGGTGCCGCCGTTGTTTATCGTCGGCGGGGTGGTGCCGCCGTACTATCTGTTGCTGATCGGCGTTGCCCTCGGTGTTGCGGCCATCCTTGGGCTCGGTCTCGCCAGCACTCGGATCGGGAAAGTTATCAGAGCGGCCGCGCATAACCCATCCATGGTCTCCGCGCTCGGCATCAACACCGGACTGATCTACGGCAGCGTATTTGCGCTAGGTGGCTCGCTGGCTGGCCTGGCCGGGGCGCTCGCCGCGCCCGTGCGTTCGTTGACTCCGGGTATGGGTTTTTCCGTGCTGATCGAGTCTTTTATCGTCACGGTGATAGGTGGCATGGGATCGATCCTGGGCGCCCTGATCGGGGCGCTTCTGATCGGGCTGATCCGTTCGTTTGGTTCGCTCGGGTTTCCGCTGTTTACGGACGGCCTGATGTACCTGTTCATGGTCATCGTGCTGGTAGCGCGGCCAACGGGTTTATTCGGCAAGGAAGTCGCATGACGGAACTGCAAGCCGAAAGCCCCCGCGAACGCGTCGTAGAACCTCTGAGCGTCCCGAGGCTCGATAAAAAGCCGCAACGTTCACGTTCCCTGGATCTGTTGATCGCGCTTGCCGCCTTTACCGTGCTGGCGGCCTTGCCGTTCTTGTTCAGCAGCAAGGCACTGCTGGATTTCGTGATTCGCTGCTCAGCGTTCGGCCTGTTCGCAACATCGCTCAATCTGCTGGTCGGGTACACCGGCATGATCTCGTTCGGGCACGGAATGTTCTTCGGGCTCGGCGCCTATGGTTTCGCGCTGATCATGCAGCGCACGGGACTGCCGATCCCGGTGGCGTTCATCTGCACGCTACTCTTTACGACCGTTGTTGCCAGCGTGATCGGCGCCATCTGCGTCAGGCTGAAGGAAATCTATTTCGCATTTGTGACGCTGGCATTTCAGATGCTGATCCACAGCGTGATCCTGTCCTGGGTTTCGCTGACGGGAGGTGATCAGGGTTTGCGGGGCGGTATTCCGCGCCCGGTATTCCTGGGGGTCGACCTTTCGAATTATGTCCACCTCTACATCGCAAGTTGCGCCTTGCTAGTGATCGGCCTGATGCTGATGCGGCAGATCGCGCAATCACCGTTCGGCTACACCTTGCGCATGATCCGCGACAACGCGGTCCGGGCCAGCTTCATCGGCATCGACGTGTGGCGCGCCAAGCTGACGATCTTCGTGCTGGCAGCGCTGTTTGCCTCTACCGGCGGCATGATCATGAGTCTGTTCGTGTCCGGCGCCTATCCCGAATTCGCCTTCTGGACTATTTCGGGCGAGGGGATATTCATCAACATGCTTGGCGGTGTGACCACCTTCCTCGGCCCCATTGTCGGGACGGTGCTGCTCTTGATCCTCAATGACACTGTGACGCGCTTGACCGAGTACTACGGCATCGTGCTCGGCATCGTGATCCTGTTCTTCGCCATCGGGCTGCGCAAAGGTTTGATGGACTTCGCTGTCGAATGGTATCAGGCGCGTCGTGACGCGCACGGACCGGGCACGATGACGCGTCCTCGGGGCGGATCTGGCAACTCGACGGAGGTAGCGGGCTAGCCATGCTCGAAGTGCAGCAACTCTCCAAATCCTTCGGTGGGGTCAAGGCGGCCGACGATATCACGCTGAGTTTTGCGGACGGGTCGCTCACGGCCGTGATCGGCCCCAACGGCGCCGGCAAAAGCACGTTCTTCAATCTAATCACCGGTGCGCTGGTGCCGGACCGTGGTCACATTTTGCTCAATGGGATTGACTTGGCAGGGCGGTCGCCGCCAGAAATCGTGCGCCATGGCGTCGGGCGCGCCTTTCAGGTCGCGCGTATTTTTCCTTCGCTAACGGTGCATGAAACCATGCTTGCTGCCGTAGGTGCCGATCAGCGCCGGGCCAGCTTGCTGCATCGGCGCTTTCCGCTGGCCGAGACCCGAGACCGTGCCGAGCACGCAATGGAGCTGCTTGGCCTCGCAGCCAAGCGCGATCGCATCGCGGCAACGCTCTCACATGGCGACCAGAAGCTGCTCGATATCGCGCTTGCCCTCGTGCTCGATCCCAAGGTGCTGTTGCTCGACGAGCCGACCGCAGGCATGGGTACCGAAGAACGCTGGCGGATGATCGACAAGGTGCACGAACTCTGGGACCGGCAGAAGATCACGGTTATCTTCATCGAGCACGACATGGATATCGTGTTCAAAATAGCGCCCTTCATCGTGGTGCTTTGTTATGGTCGAATACTCGCGACAGGCACACCCGATGCGATTCGCCGAAATCCAGCGGTGATCGAGGCTTATCTAGGTAGCGAACATCTTGCCGGGGAGGCGATATGAGCGCCCAAGCCATCGTTCAAGTCGAAGATCTCGATGTCTATTACGGCACCAGCCAAATTCTTTTTGGCGTGGCCCTGTCGGTGCGAAAGGGCGAGACCATGGCGCTGCTCGGTCGCAACGGCGCCGGCAAATCAACCACCATAAAAGCCATCATGGGCCTGGCGCCCGCGCGGCGCGGACAGGTGCGCTTGGGTGGGACGGTCATCACTGGAAGGAAGCCGCACCAGATCGCACGCGCGGGACTTGGTTTCGTGCCGGAGGATCGGCAAATCTTCCCCGATCACACGGTCGAAGATAACCTGATTATCGCGCACAAGAAGGGCCCAGAGGGTCAGGACGAGTGGCCAGTGCGGCGCATCTACGAGGTATTCCCGCTTCTAGAGCCGCTTCGACAGCGTATCGCGGGCCGACTTTCAGGCGGCGAACAGCAAATGCTGGCCATCGCGCGTACTCTCATGGGCAATCCCGCGCTGCTGCTGCTTGACGAGCCGAGTGAGGGCCTCGCGCCCATCATCGTGCAGCGTATCGGCGAATTGTTGAGGCAGTTGCGTGGTACCGGAGCCACCGTCCTCATCGCTGAGCAAAACATGCACTTCTGCCTTGGACTGGCCAGCCACGCCACTGTCATCGATAAGGGCCAGATCGTTTACACGGCGGGTATCGATGATTTGAAGGCAAACCATGATATCCGCCAGCGATACCTTGCGCTGTAAGCGCGCGTCACACATCGCTTAGCGGGGCTTTGCCCTAAGTTCTTTCAGCTTGAAATAGAGGATGCCCAACAGCAGACATAAGCTCACGGAGTTTGCGACGATGATGACCAGGTCGCTTTGCAAGTACCCGTAGAAGATCCAGGTCGTCACGCCAAGGGTTAGGATGAGAAACATCTTGAGCGAGAGATCGCCGGCTGAGTTCGTTTCCCAGCATTTCTTGAGCTGAGGAAAGTAGGAGGCGGTGGTGCAGATCGCGGCGAATAGACCGACAGCAGTATTCATTGCCCGGCAATGAACTATAGGCTTATTCGTTCCGACTTCCTGCTGATCAGCCTGCGCGACGTTTTCGCGCCCTGTTCCATTCGCAACGCTCCCGCGCACGCCGGGTGCCCAGCAGGAGGGCAAAGCCACTCCGACGCAATGCGTCAAGACAGATCATGCAGTGATTTATCCAACGGCGTCCCCACCCGAAAATCGGAAAACATGATCTTCAGGCCGGAGCGCTCTGGAGTACATGACATTGGCCCGACCTTGTATGATTCCGCGCGCGGAAATGGTGACAACCGATTTAGATGCCATATCCGTCCATCGGCTGACACTTGCAGTCTGAGCACGCCTGCTGCAACGGTCGCGCGCACTCGGAAATCACCGGGATCATGCAAGTAGGGGCCTACGGCCCAATCTGACTTTCCTAGCGTCAGTACGCTACTTAGAAGAGGCATCCCGTCTGACATCTCGATGCCGGCCTTGACCCAGTGTGCTTCATCGATACGAACCATGATACCGGCCTGATCATAAAGCTGTTCATACTGTGCCCGAATCCTGAGTTCAGCCGTAAAATCTCCAGCCGTTACGCAGCTGAAGAAATGGCCGCTGTCCCGCGTGAAGCCGTAGTGCGTCTCTCGCCAGAAGTCGGTTCTGCCGTCAGTCGTGACGCTCAAGATACCGGCTTCAAGATGCCAGTCCGATGGTTCGTTCAACCAGGTGCAGCGCTCTAACATCATGCCCTCCGAAATGGAACGCGTTGTGGGGCCGGGTCAACAAGTGCGCGGCGCATCCTTGACTCGGCCATACCCATCCTCTTCTGTCTGCGCATGAGCTTCCAGAGAGTTACCGTCAGGCCGGAGATTAAATGGCAGTCGAACAGAAGCTGTTTCCGACGCATGAGGCGCCGTATCGCGGCCTGCGCGTCGTTGATTTTGGGCAGGGCATAGCCTCGCCTTACTGCGCCATGCTGCTTGGTGTCTATGGCGCCGAAGTCATTAAGGTAGAACCGCCTGAAGGCGACTGGTCGC
Source organism: Bradyrhizobium sp. (assembly GCA_045811665.1). Taxonomy (GTDB): domain Bacteria; phylum Pseudomonadota; class Alphaproteobacteria; order Rhizobiales; family Xanthobacteraceae; genus Bradyrhizobium. The sequence goes on along the minus strand of JBJMTO010000108.1, from coordinate 18,214 downwards.
GCTATTTGGGGACGACTTATGGAAACCACACGGCGCTATCAGCGGTCTACAATCGAGGTAAGCGCAGCCTGTGCCTGGACTTGAAGCACGAAGACGGAATTGCGGTCGCCAAGAAGCTCGCGGCCGATTGCGATGTCCTCATTGAAGGCTTTCGGCCGGGCGTCGCCGCGCGCCTGGGACTTGGGTATGAAGCGCTGGCACGTGTTAATCCGTCACTCATATACCTGTCCATCAGCGCCTTTGGCCAGCACGGCCCCTATGCAAAACGGCCGGGCTCGGATTCGGTGGCGCAGGCGTTCTCCGGACTGGTGTCGGTAAACGTCGGCAACGACAAAACCCCACATAGGGTCGGTACGACCATTTCCGACGTCGCGACCGGGGTCTACGCATTTCAGGCGATAGCAACCGCCTTGTTTGCGCGCGCGAGCGTCGGCACAGGCCGCTGGATCGACGTCAGTCTCGTTCAGTCTACGGCTGCCTTGCTGGGCCACAAGGTAGCCGAGCATGTTCTGGAAGGAGGAGCCCCGCGCGCTCTTAATGTGCCCGCGGGCTCTTATCAAACCAGCGATGGCTGGCTGATGGTCACCTTGGTGAACGAGCCGCAGTATAAGCGCCTCTGCGCCGCAATCGAACGAAACGACCTTGCCTCCGATGTCAGGTTCGCGGATTTTGCGAAACGCGCAGACGCCGCCGATGCGCTGATCCCTCAAATTCGCGAAGTGTTCCTGACGCAGTCGAGCGAGGTCTGGCTCGCGCGCCTTCATGCGGCGGACATCATCGCTGAGCGGATTCTCACTCCCGGCGACTGGCTGAACAATGTTCAGGTCAAGGCTACCAATGCTGCCGTCTGCCAGGACACTCCCGGCGTAGGTCTGGTATATGCACCGCGGACACCGGGACTTGCCGGGTTTTCGGAGGATCGACTTTGCCCGGCCCCTGAGATCGGCGCTGACAGTCGTGCGGTTCTTCTCGATGCGGGATTTGAGAGCGATACGATCGATGCCCTTATAAGCAAAGGTGCCGTACGCATTCGGGCACGCTAAGCTAATCAGTCGGAGACCATGCGCCATGGCTGCTGAGCACGTTCGCTACACCGTTTCGAATGCGACGGCGGAGATCGTGCTCGATCGCGCTCCGGTTAACGCGCTGAGCATGGAATTGATCGATGAACTGCTTGATGCGCTGCAAATGGCGAGGGAGGACAAGTCGGTGCGCGCGGTCGTTATCGCCAGCGCTCACAAGGTGTTTTGTGCGGGGTTAGATCTTGACATCGTGCGCGGCAAAAGCGGGCTCGAGGCCAAGCTATTGCTCGAGCGCCTCTACTTCGAGCTAAACGACGTCCAATATCGGATGGGCAAACCGACCATTGCCGCAATCGATGGAGCCGCGCGCGCCGGCGGCATGACGATTGCGATATCATGCGATATGATCATTGCGGGTGAGGGCGCGACGTTCGGCTACCCTGAGATTGACGTCGGCCTGATTCCAGCTTTGCATTTTGTCCACCTGCCCAGGCTTGTCGGAAAGCACCAGGCATTTGGTCCGTTATTCCTCGGCGAGCCATTCGATGCAGCGACCGCGTTCCGCATGGGCCTTCTGAGCGAGCATGTTCCAAAAGGCACCGCGCTCTCGCGCGCGCGGGTGATTGCGGATCGTTTCGCCAATAAGTCTCCGATTGTAATGAAGATCGGTCGCGACGCTTTCATGCGCGCTGTCGATATGGATTATCGCCGCGCAATCGAGAACGCGGCGGAGAGTTTTGCGCTTGTGGCGACGACGCAAGACTGCCAGGAGGGGCTTGATGCATTCGTTGAAAAGCGGGCGCCCGCGTACCGGGGATCTTAGGGCGCACCGAAGCAACAACACTGACGGACGAGAGAACCATGGCGGGACTATATTTCGAGGAGTTTGAAGTCGGCCGCGAATTTCATCATGAATTCAGCCGAACCGTCACCGAGATGGACAACACTCTGTTCAGCCTGCTTACCATGAATCCGCAGCCCTTGCATCTTGACGCCCATTTCTCGGAAAACACCGAGTTTGGCCAGCGGCTGTTTAACAGCTTGTACACTCTGGGCATCATGATCGGGATGAGCGTTTACGACACGACGCTTGGAACCACGATTGGCAACCTCGGCATGACCGATGTGAAATTTCCAAAGCCGGTGTTTCACGGCGACACGCTGAAAGCGCATACCAAGATCATATCCAAGCGCGCCAGCAAGTCGCGGCCGACGCAGGGCATCGTCGAGTTCGAGCACACGGCGACAAATCAACGCGGCGAGGTGGTCGCAAGCTGCCGCCGCACGGGCCTGATGCACTGCAAACCGCAACCCAAGGTATGAAGCGATGCGATCATTCCTGTTCGTTCCCGGCGACAGTGTCCGCAAATTCGAGAGCGCGAAAAAGACGGCGGCGGACGCGCTGATCCTCGATCTCGAGGATTCGATTGCGCCTGAACAGAAGGTTGTGGCGCGGCGCATTACGCGCGAGATGCTCGATGGGCGCAATCCTGGCCAAAAAATGTATATTCGCGTGAACGCGCTCGATACGGGGATGACGCTTCGTGATCTCGCGGCCGTAATGCCCGGCCGGCCCGACGGGATCGTTTTGCCGAAATGCGCAGGGGCGGTGGACGTCAATCAGCTCGCCCTCTATCTCGATGCGTTCGAGGCAGCTTCCGATCTGGAGCAGGGGAGCACGCGTATCGTGGTCGTCGCGACCGAGACGGCCCGTGCCGTTCTGAAGCTGCTTGACTTCGACGGCGCCAGCCCCCGCCTGTGGGGCATGATGTGGGGCGCCGAGGATCTGGCCGCTTCGCTTGGCTCTTCGCGCAACCGTACGGCCGGCCGATATCATGGGCCGTTTCTACTGGCGCGTGATCTGTGCCTGATTAGCGCGGCCGCTGCCGGCGTCGTGCCCATCGACACGATCGCTACCGATATCGACGATCTCGTCGCGCTTAAGGAGGAGGCGATTGCGGCTCGGCATGACGGCTTCCTGTCGAAAGCCGTTATTCATCCCAAACATGTGGATGTCGTGAATGCCGCCTTTATGCCTTCCGATGAGGAAATCGCATGGTCGCAAAAGGTGCTCAAGGCCTTTGACGACAATCCGGAGGCCGGTGTCGTCAAGCTCGACGGAAAGATGCTCGACAAGCCGCACCTTCGTGCCGCCGAGAAGGTGCTCGCGCAATCCAAACGTCAGGTCTGAGTCCATTGCGTAGCTTGGTCAATGGCTCGCAGCCAGGGCCTCCGTGAAAGCCTTGAACACGGCGGTGCCCGGCTTGCCGCGCTTGTCGATATCCTTCACCCAGTCCTCCGCTACCGTCTTGAAGGCTGTTGCGAACAGTTTCTTGTCCTCGGGGCCAAATTCAATCACCTTCATGCCTTGCGACTTGATCTTTTCGGTCGCAGCCTTCTCCCCATCCTCGAACCGCTTGCAGCCCTCGCGGGTCGTTTGCTCGCCCGCCTCAATCAATATCTTGCGGACGTTCTCCGGGAGCGACTTGAACTTCGTTTCACCCATAGAATAGGTGAAAATGGCGGTGCCAAAGTTGAGGCCCTCGGTACCGGATTTCAGGATCTTGCCAAGATCGTAGGACACTGAGCTCTGGTATGAAAAGATCAGGCCATCGAGGGTGCCGCGGGTGAGCGACTCATAGATCTCGGGGGCGGCCATGCGAACCGGAACGCCGTTGATGGAACGCATCATGAGATCCATCGCTCCGCCAGTCGTCCGGATCTTGAGGCCCTCCAGATCCTTTGCGCTTTTGACGACGCGGCTGGTGGCAAGCTGGATCTGGTAGGCCGGCAGCGCAATCGTCACGAGAGGCCGCAACTGGTTCGGCGCGAATTCCTTTGTCTCCAGGATTCCGCCGTTATGAGAGATCTTGTAGAAGGCGAGCGATCCTTGGCACTCGGTATCGAAAATTCCAGGAAGCTCGGCGACCGCCGTAAGCGGGTACTTATCCGACGAGTAAGACGGCACGATGTAGGCAAGGTCGGCAACACCGGCCACCGTGAGCTGCGCCATATCCTTGGCCTTGCCGAGTTGCTCGGCCGGGAAGTGCTGGAAGGTGACCTGACCGTTGGACGCCTTTGACACCAGTTCCATGAACGGCTTTGCAACGAGCTCATGGATCACGTGGCCGTTGGGAAGGCTATCGGCGAGACGGATGGTGACCTTTTCCTGAGAAATTGCGGGACTCGTGCTTGCTGCAACAATGCATGCAGCAAGGACAATCCAGCTATCGAAGCGAACGATCATGACGTTTCCTCTCCCGGTTACCTGCTTTTTTATTTCAGTACCCCATTTTGATCGGCAGCCACAGGATGATTTGGGGCCATGCGACGAGAATGGCAATTGCGAACAGGTGGGCGACGAAGTGCGGAAACACGCCGTGAAATACCTCGCTCACTGGGCGCCCGGAATAGCGCGCCACGACGAAGCAGTTCAGTCCTACCGGTGGAGTGATCATTCCGACTTCGGCGGTAACGATCTTGATAACGCCGAACCAGAGCGGATCGTAACCGAGGGCCTTGATCAGCGGCAGAACGATGGGGACGGTCAGCACAAGGATGGCGATCTGGTCCATGAAGGAGCCCAGCACGATGTAGCCGAACAGGATAATGGTGAGGATCACCCACGGCGGTACCTGCAGGCCTCCGACCAGCGCCACCAGGTTTTGCGTCACCTGGGTCAGCGTGAAAAAGTAGCCGAAGATCGAGGCGCCGAGCAAAATCATCGCAATCATGCAGGTGCCGTGCGCGGAACGGAGCAGAGCGCTGCGCAGGCTCTGCCAATTTATCTTCCCATTCCATAGAGCCAGGCCAAAGGCCCCGACCGCGCCAAGCGCGGAGGCCTCGGTGGGAGTGGCTATGCCGGAATAGATCACGCCGGTTACCATGCCGAACAGCAGCAGCATCGGTCCGACCACTCTCAGCATCCGGATTTTTTCAGCCATTGCTACAGAGGGACCCGCGGGCGCGCGGGAGGGGTCTTGCCATGCAAGAAACCAGACCGTCGCCATGATCGTGATGGTCACGAGGATGCCCGGAATGACGCCGCCGACGAGCAGGGCGCCAATATTCACCTCTGCGAGCAGGCCGTAGATGACAAGCGCGACCGATGGAGGAATCAGCATCGCGAGGGTGCCGGAGATCGCAACCACGCCGGCCGCCATCCGCGGCTCGTATCCCTGCTTCAGCATGGCTGGAAGGCTGGTAGCGGATAGCGTGGCTGCAGAAGCCGTACTCGTGCCGCAGATTGCTCCGAAACCAGCGCCCGCCAGCGCTGTCGCCATGCCTAGCCCACCAGGTACACGGCCCACCCACGCGGCGGTGGCCTTGAACAGGTCATCGGCGATCCCGCTCACCAGCACAAACTCCGCCATCAGCAGGAACATCGGAATCGTGATGAGTTCGTACGAGGTGACGGCTGACAGCGGCGCGGTCTGCAAGATGCCCGTGAGCATGGCCATGCCGCCGATCAAATACAGACCGAGAACGCCGGAGCCGGCCATGGCAAAACCAACGGGTGTGCCGATCGCCAGCAGCACGAACAGAACAATCATGACCAGGGTGAGAATCATTCGAACGTTTCCCCGGCCGCGTGCGATGCCGGCAGAGCGATAACGGAACGTCCGCTGGCAAGTGAGATGACGTGAGCCACCAAATGGAGCACAAGGCGCAGGGTGATAAGCCCCGCTCCAAAAGGCACAAGCCCGATCGAAGGCCACATCGGCCAGGGAATCCCGCCGGCCATGACATCGTTGGCCTGAAAGCTTTCCACTGTGCGCAGGAAGCCGAGATAGGCGATCAGCGAAAAGACGGTGATGCCGACCAGACAGGTCACGATCTCGGTCACTCGAATCATTGCCGGCGAGAATTTCTGCTGCAGGATGTCGACGCTGACATGGGCGTGGCTGGCGTACGCTTCCGAGAGGATCAGAAAGAACACCCCGGCCATCAGATAAAGCGAGATCAGGTCGTAAGCCCAGGAAAACGGTCGATTGAACACGTATCGCATAATGACGTCGGTAAAAACGATCATCATGATCGCGAACATGAAGAGCGCCGCGATTGTGGACACCGCCTTTTCCACGACCCCAACGGACTTCAATAACCCCTCAAGCAAGTTCATCTCCCAAGGTATCGTGACGGCGCGCCAGCCATAGCTGCTACTTCGCGGGAATGCCGGCGATCGCGGTATCGAACTCCCTAAGCGCGTCGCTGCCGCGCTTGCCGCGAGCGTCCAGTCCTTCCGACCAGGTTTTCGCCACGCCCTTCAGAAGGTCCTTGAACCTCGCGCTGGCGTCAGATTGCAAAGCTTCGAACCGAATAGCCGATTCCAGTGTTTTCTTCGTTTCTTCGTCAGCGGTTTGCACCTGCTGGCAGGCTGTTGGAATGAGAGCGTCCGCAACGTCGATCATCGCCTTCTGGATTTCCGGTGAGAGTTTCTTCCAGGCGGCGTCGCTGATCGAATAAGAAACGATGAAGCTGCCGAAACCCAATCCAGCGGTCGAGTATTTGACGAGCTTATCGGCGCCGTAGGCGACGACACTTTCGAGCGGAAAAAGCAGCCCGTCCATGGTGCCGCGAGAAAGTGACTCGTAGGCGTCCGGCGCCGCCATGCGAACCGGCACTGCGCCGATCGCGCGGAGGGTTAGGTCCTGCGCGCCGCCGGTGGACCGCAACTTCAGGCCGGTGACATCGGAAACATCTCTCACCGGCTGCTTCACGGTGAAAATGCGATACTGCGGCAGACTGACCGCGAGCAGCAGCCTTATATTGTTCGTGGCATAGTCCTGCTCGGCGATGACGCCGCTCCTCGCCAGTTTCCAGTAGGCGAGGGTGCCCTGGCAGGAATGCTCGAAAGCCCCAGGCAACATCGCAACTTCGGAAACCGGCATTTTGTCGGAGGCGTAAGCTGGAGCGACATATCCGATGTCTGCAACGCCGGTCTGGGTGAGCTTGAGCATGTCGGTAGCTTTCCCAAGCTGTTGCGCGGGATAATGTTCGAACTTGACGGCGTTGTTGGTCCGCTTCTTGACCTCTTCCATCCACGGCTCGAGCACCAGCTTTACGAGATAGTGGCCCTTCGGAAAGGAGTCAGCGACCCGCAGCGTGACAGGATCAGCAGCGTGGGCGAAACTATTTGCCGCAATCAGGATCCCGGCAATGAAAAGAGTTCCTCGGGCCACCAGCATATCGCCTCCACGAGCTTTGTTGGTTTTGGATAGCTGCACATAACCAATTATGTCGTCAACAATCACGCGGGAGGGAAGTTCGGGGCGACTTCATCCAATCGTAGGCCGGCTTGAGCGACTTTCGGGAGAAAGTTCAAGCAAGTTGACGCTGGATGGTTTGCCACGTCAGACGTGCACGGGGGTGCGGACCCGACCTTCGTTCCCAAACACTCGCAGATAGCGCTCAACTTCGGACGGAATACCGGTTGCCTTCTCCGGATTGTCCGAAAGCTTCACGGCGGGCCGGCCATCAACCGACGTCACTTTGCAAACGATCGAGATAGGATCGAGGTTCCCAGAACCATCCGGCGCGCATCCCACGAAATCGTTCGTGAGATTGGTGCCCCAGCCAAAACTTATCCTGACCCGGCCGGAGAAATGCCGGTAGGTCTCCTCGATCGAGTCGACATCCATAGCGTCCGAAAAAACCAGCAGCTTCGTTTTCGGATCCCGGCCTTTTTGCTTCCACCACTTGATTATCTCTTCGCCCGCCACGATCGGCGGGGCGCTGTCGGGCCGGAAGCCCGTCCAGTCTGCCACCCATTCTGGCGCATCTCGCAGGAAGGATTTGGTGCCGAAGGCATCGGGAAGTGCAATCAGAAGATTGCCGCCATAAGTTCGGCGCCACTGATCGAGAATGAGGTACGGAGCCCAGCGTAGTTCGTCGTCGTCATTCGCGAGCGCAGCCGCCACCATCGGCAGTTCGTGTGCGTTTGTCCCGATCGCCTCAAGATCGTTGTCCATGGCCAGCAGAACATTGGACGTTCCGGTGAAGGACGGGCCCAAGCCTTCCTTGACGGCCTCAACGCACCAGCGCTGCCACAGAAATCCATGTCGCCGGCGCGTGCCGAAATCGGAAAGACGTAGACCTTCCATTTTGCGGAGGCGCTCGACTTTGGTCCAAAGCTTGGCCTTGGCGCGGGCATAGAGAACATCGAGCGCAAATCGACCCTGTCCTTTCATCGCCTGCCGCGAGCGCAGCTCGTTGAGAATGGCCAAAGCCGGAATTTCCCACATCGTGGTATGGGTCCAGGGTCCGTGAAAATGCAATTCATATTGACCGTCCACCTTCTCGAGCTCGTATTCGGGAAGGCGGAAATTGGCGAGCCACTGGATGAAGTCAGGCGAAAACATCTGGGTCTTGCCGTAAAAGGTGTTACCGGCCAGCCAGATGAGCTCTTTCTTGGTGAAGCGGATGGAGCGGGCGTGATCGAGCTGCGCTCGAAGCTCTCCTTCGTCGATCACCTCCGCGAGCCGCACGTGCCGGCTTCGATTGATGACTGAAAAGGTTACGCACCGGTCCGGGTAGAATTCCCGGATCATTTGCTGCATCAACAGCTTGTAAAAATCGGTATCCAGCAGGCTGCGAACGATGGGATCGAGCCGCCAGCCGTGGTTGTAGGTCCTGCTTGCAATGTCTGTGACTGCCATTTCGGAACTTTAGCTCCCTGCAAGCCGCGCAACCAGTCCCTTTCGGCGGTTAGTCAATGCGCTAACGCCTGTCTGGCCTGCCTGACCGCCTCGGACACATGGCCCCACGGCGGTTTGTCGGGCGCGAATTGCTGCCGAAGATAAGACACCAGCTCCGTTACCTGCTGGTCGCTCATGCTGTCTTTGAACGCGGGCATGTAGCCGAGATCACTCGACACCGGGGATGTGATCCCGTCCAGAATAACCCGGATTAGATTGTCGGGCGCCGCGCTATGCAGATTGCTGTTCAGGGCTAGCGATGGCCGGCTGCCGAACAGGGCTGGGCCGCCCACCCGATGGCAAACCGCGCAGGCGCCTTCATATAGCCGCGCTCCGAGCGGTGAGATGGAAACGATTCTGGTGCTGGTCGAGCTTTCAAGCTTCGCCGCGAGTTCGTCTTCGGCTGATTTTCCGAGCGCGTTGGTGTTGAACGAGGCGAGATAGACGGCCATGGAGCGGATGTCCTGGTCGGGTAGACGGGCCAGTTCCTTGACCACCGGTGCCATCGGACCGGCGGCGACGCCGTGAAAACGAGATTCCCCTGTTCGCAGGTAAGCGAATAGTTCGTCTTCGCTCCAGGGAATCGGGGCGTGCGAGAGCGAGGTGAGCGGCGGTGCTTCCCAGCCCTCGGCGAACCCTCCGGCCAGATATGCGCTGGTCCTCTCGGCTCCGAACGCATTGCGGGGCGAATGGCATGCGCCGCAATGGCCGAGTCCTTCGACGAGATACGCTCCGCGATTCCATGCTTCGGATTTGGTCGGATCCGGTTCGAACACCTCGGCCCGATGGAATAGCGCGTTCCAGCCCGCCAGTAGCGGGCGCCAGTGGAACGGGAAAGCAAGCGCGGTCTCGCGATTCGGCGCTCGCACTGCTGGCTGGGCCATCAAGTAGGCATACAGCGCTTGCAGGTCGGCATCGGTCGTCCTGGCGAAATGCGAATATGGAAACGCCGGATAAAGATGTCGGCCGTCGCGGTGGATACCGTTCCGCATTGCGCGCTCAAAGGCGGGATAGGACCATGCGCCGAGTCCTGTCGCGACATCCGGCGTGATGTTGGTGCTGTACACGATGCCGAACGGCGTTTCCATCGCACGGCCTCCAGCGTTGACGGCGCCTTTCGCATCGGTGTGGCAGACTGCGCATTCGCCCAGCGCGGCAAGTTGGCGGCCGCGCTCGATGGTGGCGGCCGAATAGACCGAAGCATCGGGTGGGGCGATCGGTGCGATCGATCGCCATGGCAGAACGGCGGCCGCAATGCCGATTGTGGCAGTACAGAGTGCTGCCATCGTGGCGAGGGTACCTCGCGGTCTCGCCAACGGGTTCTGCCATTTGTATTTCGAAACAGGGCCGCTCGGTGCTGGCTTTGGCAGCGGAAGGTTTGGCTGGACCTGATCGCCGCGTAATCCCCTGAGGATTCGTTCCGGCGTGAACGGGGGTTCGCGAAAGCGGACCCCGGTCGCGTCAAAGATAGCATTCGCGATCGCCGCGGCACTGGGGACCGATGCGGACTCACCGACGCCGAGTGGCGGCTGATCCTGCCGAGGTAACATCAAAACGTCGATCTTCGGAACGTCGGGGAAGGTGATGATGGGGTAGGCCCCCCATTCGCGGCTGGTCACGGAGTTGCTGTCGAACGAAACCTCTTCCATCAACGCACGACTGGTTGATTGGATGACGTTGCCGTGAATCTGGTGGCGCACACCGTCCGGGTTGATCATCAGACCGGAATCCTGGCCCGCGACGACCCGGGTTACGCTAACGTCTCCGGTGGCCTTGTTGACGGCGACATCGGCAACCCAGGCCGACCAGGCTGCGCCATAGCCGGGAAATTTGCTGTGCACGTACAGGGCGTAGGCAAACCCCCGTCCACGCACGATGTCCCCTTCGGCGACCCGTTCTTGCCTGTGCGGACGCGGGACCCAGCGGGCTCGTTCGGCGACCGCCTTGACGAGATCGATGCCACGGCCATCGCGCAGATAGCGAAGACGATATTCGATCGGATCGACACCGGCTTCTGTTGCCAGTTCATCGATGTAGGATTCATGCGCAAAGGTGTTCGGCAGCGCCGACACGCCTCGAAACCACGATGCGCGAACGATCGGCGGCATGTCGTGCGCCACCACGCGCATGTCTTCGTAGTCATAGGGCGGGATGGCGGTGCGATCGCCCATTTCGAATACGGCCGGCGTCGGGTCGAGGACGCCGGTAAGCAGCAGCGCGAGCGTGGGCGCGCCATTCGAGGGGTAGCGCGTTGCGAAATCATAACCTGCGACGCTGCCATCTGCGCGCAACCCGCCTTTCACGTCCATTAGTTGCGCGGTGCCTTTCGGCTCCCAGGCGTGCTCCTGTTCTCGTGTCAACTGTACCCGCACCGGGCGGCCGACCGCGCGCGACAGAAGAACCGCGTCCGCGGAAACATCATCAGCGCAGTTGCGTCCGTAGCAGCCTGCGGCTTCCATCCGGATCACATCGATGGCGGCTTCCGACCCTCCAACGAGCAGCGCGAGATCTGCGCGAAGAATGTGAGGGTTCTGCGTGCCGGACCAGACCCGAACGTGGCCCTCCTGATAATCGGCGACTGCGCATGACGGGCCAATCGAGCCGTGCATCTGGTATGGCCAGCCGTATGTTCGCTGCATGGGCTTTGCCGCGGATGCAACAGCGGCGTCTACGTTGCCTTTGTCGATGAGCGTGCGTGGCATGGAAGGGTTGGCCCGCAGCGCAGTCTCGAGGTCGCCTAAATCGGGCAGCGCCGGAGTTGGCTTCCATCGGACCTTGAGCTGCATAGCCGCCTTGACGGCGTTTTCCTCGCGCTCGGCGACGACACCGACGAAGTCGCCTTCCCTGACCACGGCAACGAGCCCGGGAATATCGCTGACGGAGGTCTCGTCGATCGCGACCAAGCTGGTGCCGACGAAGGGGCCGGCGTCGACGCCGGCGTAGGGCGGCCGCACGACGCGGCCGTGAAGCATGCCGGGAACGCGAACATCGTGCACATAAACTAACTCGCCCGTCGCCTTGGCGGGCATATCGGTGCGCGGCACCGATTGTCCGACGATGGTGTAGGCATCCACCGCCTTTACGTGGACATCGTTCGCCAACTCAAGGCGTATTGTCTGGCCCGCGATCAGCTCACCGTAACTGACGCTGCGGTTGTCTCGTCCGCGTACCAGACCGTCCTCAACGGACAGGTCCTGCAAGGAAAGTTCAAGTCGCTCCGCGGCGCGCGCCAGCAGGTATTGTCGCGCCTGCGCCGCGGCGTTGCGCAGAGGGACAGCCGTGATCTGAATGGTCTCGCTGGCGATGGTGGCGCCCTGATTAGGAACACGCGAGGTATCGCCCAGCACGACAATGACACGCGCAAAGGAAACGTCGAGTTCCTCCGCAACGATTTGTCCGAGCGCCGTGCGGATGCCCGTTCCAAGATCGACGTGACCATTGAACGCGGTGACCGAACCATCCGCCGTTATCTTGACGAAGGTCTCGAATGCACCATCCGCGCCTGCACCGGCCGGGCGTACAACAGACAGTGACCCCGGTCGAAGTTCAGGTTCCTCCGCAGCCCCGTCATCCGCAGTCCCTGGGCGCATCAACCCTGTTCCTCGACGACATGGCCGGCCGCCCGCATCGCGGCTCGCATGATTTCAATATGCGCTCCACATCGGCAGAGATTATAGCGCAGGGCTTCCAGAACGTCGGCTTCGGAAGGCTGAGGCGTCCGCATCAGCAGCGCCTTTGTACTCATGATCATGCCGTTCAGGCAGTAGCCACATTGGGCTGCCTGCTCGCTAATGAAAGCTTTTTGTATCGGGTCGGGATGGTCGCGAGTGCCAAGCCCCTCAAGCGTCAGAATCTCGCGCCCCATACAGCCGTCGATCGGGATGACGCACGAGCGCGCGGCAACGCCATCGATCAACACGGTGCAGCTCCCGCATTCGCCGAGGCCGCAGCCAAACTTCGGTCCGTTCAATCCAAGATCGTTGCGCAAGACATAAAGCAGTGCCGTATCGGCGGCCGCGCTAACTTCATGGGTCCGGCCATTCACGCTCAGGCAAATGGTGGGTTGCGTCATGCCGTTTTTCCGCGCGGCGTTGCGCCGCATGCATTAATGAACCGGTCGAGGATACCGTTTGCATGCAAACGTGCAAGCATGGCCTCCGCTCGACAGAGCTCGCCGCTTTGTGGAACGATCCTGTTCGCGCATGCGCTGTATTCGGTTGACCATTTTGGGAGCGTAATCGCGCTTGACAGCGATGGAACAGGCGCGCAACATCGTTCGTGTACGAATGAGATGTCCGGTCCGAATGACCCGGAGAGCGATCGCCTGAAGCACGGTTACGGCGCGTTGTTCATGCAACCGCCGAGGTTTGACGCTGGCCCGTGAGCTTGTTCATGCTGACTGAACCGCCTGCCGCCGACGACAAGATACGCTGCGATGCCTGCCCGGTGATGTGTTACATCAAGCCAGGTGCGGCAGGGGCCTGCGACCGTTATGCAAATCATAATGGCGAACTGGTGCGCGTCGATCCGCATATCCTTCTGGAGCGAACAGTCTCTCACGGCGGCCGGCTGGTGCCCTTCCAGGCCACTGGCGATTGGGATGGTAAGATCGTTCAGGAGCCGAACGTCTTTGTGACCGCGATCGGCGCAGGCACTACCTACCCCGACTACAAGCCGGCGCCCTTCATCGTGTCTTCGGAAGTGGACGGTGTCGACATGGTCACGGTCGTGACTGAAGGCATCTTCAGCTATTGCGGCGTCAAGGTGAAGATCGACACCGATCGTTACCTTGGGCCCGAGACTGCCACCGTTCGCGCGCAAGGCGAGGCGATCGGGCACGTGACGACCAGCGAATATGGCTCGCAGATGCTCTCGCTCGGGGGCGTGCACCATCTTACCGGTGGTTCGAAGAAAGAGGGGCGTGTCACCTGCGACGCGCTGATGGATCTGAGTAACTGCAAACCCGTCGATCTGACCATCGATGGGGGTGCCAACGTGATCGTGCAGGCTGGCTATCCTCCGATCGTCAATGGCGTAGCAGAGGAACGCATGCGGGTCGGATGCGGCTCGGCCACGATCGGCATGTTCGCCAAGCAATGGCATGGCAAGGTCGATGAGGTGGTGGTGGTGGACGATCACATCACCGGCGTTCTCAGCGAGCACCAGGCGGGCAAGCTGCTCGATGTCCCCGACACCGGAATCAAGATGAAGGGCCGGCGTTCAACGCCCGGTCGTTATTTTCAGGTGGCCGAGCCCGGCACCGGCTGGGGCGGGACCAAGATCTCCGACCCGCTCTCGGTGCTTGGCCCTTTCGATCCAAAGAAGGCTCGTCCGGGCACGACTATGCTGATGGTCAGTACAACGGGCGAGCATGCCGCCTACTATGAACTCGACGAGGCGCTTAGACCGATCGAAAGGGAGCTGCCATCGGATCTCAGGGCGTCGGTCGAACGCATCCAGGAAAATTGTGAGCCGGCGCTTTGCACCGTGCTTTTCATGGCGGGGGCAGGCGGATCGCTCCGGGCAGGTGTCACCGATAATCCCGTCCGCCTGACGCGATCGGTCAGGGACGCACTGACGCGCGTCACCAGCGGCGGGGCTCCCGTGTACGTTTGGCCAGGCGGTGGCATTACGTTCATGGTGGACGTCACACGATTGCCGGCGGGCGCATTCGGCTATGTTCCGACGCCGGCCCTGGTCGCGCCGATCGAATTTACACTGCGGTTGTCCGACTACGCAGCGCTAGGGGGACACATGGACCATGTGCGTCCGCTAGCCTCGCTCAAGGACAATCTTGGACCGCTTCATGCGTCTTCGCCGGCTCAGCCAAAGGTTCGGACATGACGCGGGCCCCACAGCTCAGGTTTTTGGACGATGGCCGTCGACTTCATTTGCAGGATGGGCCGATCGACTTGATCGTGGAAGCTGCCGGCACGGATAAATATGTGCGGCAGGCCTATGCCGCGGCGGCACGGCGCTTCACGGGCCTGCTAGACGAACTCTGCGACGAGTTGCCGTTGTTGCGCGAAGCTGCCGACCCAACGCACTGTCGGCTCCAAGGCCGAGTGGCGCGTCGGATGCATGATGCGGTGGTGCCATTTGCCGCAGACTGCTTCATCACACCGATGGCGGCGGTCGCAGGCTCGGTCGCGGAGGAAATTCTGGGATCGATGATTGAGAAGGCGCATCTCGATCGCGCTTACGTCAACAATGGGGGCGACATCGCGCTTCATCTCAGCCGAGGCGAACACTTCACCGTGGGGTTGGCCGATCGGCCGGACGCGCCTGGCCTGCTTCGAACTATAGTTGTCCATTGCGATGACCAAAGCCGCGGGATTGCGACCAGTGGACGACATGGGCGCAGTTTTTCGCTCGGCATAGCTGACGCGGTCACGGTCTTGGCGCGGACTGCGTCGCAGGCGGACGCCGCCGCCACCATTATTGCGAACGCGGTCGACTTGCCCGGACACCCGACGATCGTGCGTTGCCCCGCCCGCGATTTGCAGCCGGACAGTGATCTTGGCCCCCGGTTGGTCACGCGGCAAGTAGGTACGTTATCCGGCGTTGACGTTGATCATGCGCTCGCAGCCGGCGCGGCGAGCGCGCGAAAGCTGCTCGCAGCGGCGCTGATCGACGGGGCTGCCCTGCGGCTCGAAGGCGAAATGATCGTCGTCGGGACGAGCGCGATCGAGGGCTCCGGAATCTCAGCGCCGCATCGGGCCTCGGAGCCAGGGGCGCCATACATGTTTAAGATCTCCGAAGTCAGCAAACGGGACGAAAAACGATGAGTGCGGTTATCCGGAAGATCGTCACGGTGGTAGAGGAGACCTATCTGGAGATGGGACAAACAGTCGCTCCGCCGACACGGCGCGCGGCAGCCATCGCCGTGATCGAAAATCCGTTTGCCGGCAGATATGTCGAGGATCTGTCGCCTCTGATCGCCATCGGCGAGGAATTGGGTGACTTGCTCGCCAGGAAGGCGGTGGCGGCGCTCGGACTGGACGGCGCAAAGGCGCAAAGCTACGGCAAGGCGGCGGCGGTAGGCGAAAACGGCGAACTTGAGCACGCTGCGGCAATCCTCCATCCCAAGATGGGTGCGCCGGTGCGGAAGATCCTCGGCAAAGGGGCGGCATTGATCCCTTCATCCAAGAAGCGAAGCGGGCCTGGAACGACGTTGGACATCCCGCTTGGTCACAAGGATGCGGCATTCGTACGCAGTCATTTTGACGGCATGGAAGTGCAGATCAACGACGCGCCGCGTGCAAATGAAATTATGGTCGCAGTCGCGATCACCGATAGCGGCAGGCCGCTGCCGCGCGTCGGCGGATTGACCATCGCCGAAATCAAAGGCGAGGACGGTCTACGATAGTCTTTCAACTCTGGAGGCATGGGATGCAACGAAGCAAACGATTTCTTGGTGTCGGGCTGGCGATTATTTTCGGTGCCATGGCGCATACAGCCATGGCCCAGAGCGAAATCAAGATCGGCGAGATCAACAGCTATTCACTGTTGCCGGCGTTCACGGAGCCTTACCGCAAGGGCTGGCAACTCGCCGTCGAGCAAATCAATGCCTCAGGTGGGATCAACGGCAAGAAGCTCGTTGTGATCTCGAAGGATGACGGCGGCAAGCCCGCCGACGCCCAAACCGCGGCCAACGAACTGGTCTCGAGTGAGAACGTTGCGATGCTGACCGGTACGTTTCTGTCCAACATCGGTTTAGCCGTGAGCGATTTCGCCAACCAGAAAAAGATATTCTTCCTGGCGGCGGAGCCACTGACAGATGCCATTACCTGGGCGAAGGGCAATCGATATACTTTCCGCTTGCGGCCATCGAACTACATGCAGGCGGCGATGCTGGTCGAAGAGGCCGCGAAGCTGCCTGCCAAGCGCTGGGCGACCATCGCGCCGAATTATGAGTACGGCCAGTCCGCCGTCGCCGTATTCAAGAAACTGATGTCGGAAAAGCGACCCGATATCCAGTGGGTCGACGAGCAATGGCCACCCCAGGGCAAGATCGACGCCGGCCCTGTCGTGCAGGCCGTTGCGGCTGCCAATCCTGAAGCCATCCTCAATGTCACGTTCGGCGCCGATCTCGTCAAACTGGTGCGCGAAGGCAATACCCGCGGCCTGTTCAAGGGTCGTTCGGTTGTAAGCTTCCTTACCGGCGAGCCGGAATATCTTGACCCGCTAAAGGACGAAACGCCCGAAGGCTGGATCGTGACCGGCTATCCCTGGAACAGCGTCAAGATGCCGGAGCACGAGGCCTTTCTGAAGGCGTACCAAGCCAAGTTCAACGATTACCCGAGGCTCGGCTCCGTCGTGGGCTATCAAACCATCAAATCCGCCGCAGCCATCCTCGCGAAAGCGAATTCAAGCGATCCAGAGAAGCTGATCGCGGCGGCGGAAGGCTTGTCGATGCCCTCGCCATTTGGCGAGATCACATTCCGCAAGATCGATCACCAATCCACCTTGGGCGCGTTCGTCGGCAAGACCGCGCTCAAGGACGGAAAAGGCATCATGGTCGATACCGTGTATCGGAAGGGCTCCGACTATCTTCCAAGCGACGCGGAAATCGAGAAACTCCGTCCAAAGGACTGAGGGAGTAATGCTGCGGGCAACACGTGCCCGCAGCTTTCAACCGGATGCGAAATGGCCTTTTACCTCGTTCAGTTCCTGACCGGTCTTGCGAGTGCGGCTTCGCTCTTTCTCGTGGCGTCGGGCCTCTCGATCATCTTCGGAGTGACCCGCATCGTCAATTTCGCGCACGGCGCCTTTTATATGCTCGGCGCTTACGTCGCGTTTACGTTGACAGAGCGCTTTTCCGGCGCGTTCGGATTTTGGGGCGGTATTCTTGCTGCTGCCTTGATCGTGGCCGTGATGGGCGTGCTGGTCGAAATGGTACTGCTGCGGCGCATTTATCATGCGCCCGAATTGTTTCAATTGCTCGCGACGTTCGGGCTGACCTTGATGGTCGAGGATCTCGTCGTCCTGATCTGGGGACCGAGCGACCTTTTAGGGCGCCGCGCACCCGGATTTAAGGGCGCAATCGATTTCTTCGGGCAGAATATCCCCAGCTATGACCTCTTCCTGATAGGGCTCGGTCCACTGGTGCTTGCAGCCTTGTGGTTGATGTTTCAGCGAACGCGTTGGGGAGTACTGGTCAGGGCGGCGACGCAAGATCGCGACATGGTGGCGGCCCTGGGCGTAAATCAGAAATGGTTGTTCACCAGCGTGTTCGCGCTGGGGGTCTTTCTCGCAGCCTTGGGCGGCGCGCTGCAGATCCCGCGCGATGCGGTGCATCATGCGATGGACCTTCGGATTATCGTCGACGTGTTCGTTGTCGTGGTGATAGGGGGGCTCGGCAGCATCGTCGGCGCCTTTGTGGCGGCGGTTCTGGTTTCAGAACTCAATGCGTTCGGCATTCTGATCTTTCCGAAAATTTCGATCATCCTGGTCTTTCTCGTGATGGCAGCGGTGCTGATCGTGCGGCCATGG
>JBJMTO010000107.1:0-48790 GCA_045811665.1 Bradyrhizobium sp. | reverse complement strand
TTGACGCCAGCGTCGAGGCGTCAGGACCACACGACTTCGCCGTCCGCCTTGGCGCCGTTCGTCAGCGACACCTCCACGTCCATCGCATCCCGCCCCGCGTCCGTGACGATCGCGATACGCCCCTTTGGTGGGACGAGACGGTGCGGACTAGTGAGGTGATTTGCGTGGCAAGGAAACCGAAATATTTTTCGAAATGGGGCTGGACAGGCAAATCAGTTGATCGGCTTCGACTGGTTCAGCCCTCTCATAAGCTAATCGTCCTGGAATTCGTCTTCCTCATTGACGCCGAAACTCTGCTTGCGCCGCTGCGAAACGGCTTTCCTGCCGCCCAGCGAACCCGTCACGAACGTCTCGCGGGAAGCGTAGGGGTTGCGCTGGCCTGCGCGGGCGGCGACTTCCTCGCCCGATGCCGCGGCGGGCTGGCAGATCACACGGCCACTGGCGCGGCGCATCAGATCAACGTGGATGTGGTCATAGTGATAGACGTTGGAGCCCGGCGCCAACACCGTTGCGAACTGCTGGCAGGCCGCGTTCTGCACGTCGCGCAGAAATCCTTGCTCCTCGGGCAGTCCTCTCCAGCCATCCTTGAACGAGACCTGTCGCCCATCGGCCAGCGTGAATCCCGCGATGTCGAGCGCGTTGCCGAACGCATGTTCGGAGATATGGGCGTGCGAGTTGCCGTTCATGCCCCGGCATGAGTATGCCGAGATCTGCTTGATCTCGACGACGCGCGCGCCGAACCAACGCATGGCGGCCGGCTGCACGGACTCGGCAAGCCAGCGATCGAGTACCGACACAATCGGGCAAGCAAGCGTCGCGGCAGGCTTGATCGCCACGCCACCGAAAGCGCTGACGGCGTTGCCCTGCGAGGGCCCAAGCCGCGGCACCGGCTGCGGCTGCCAGCCTCCAGCCACCGGACGCTCATACGGCCTCGCTGCGGCGTCGCGGGGCGGGTATGCCGGCGCGCGCGGATAAGGTGGCGGGTATGACCTGTTTGCCGACTGGTTCACCCCCGGCATGTTCTGGGGCTGCGGATAGACCTCATCTTGCACCGGCGCGACGCCGGGCGCCGACAACGAAATCGGATTGTTAGGCCCAGGCCCATAGCGGGACCCTTGCGGCAGTCTTTCCGAATAAGGCGATGATGCAGAAGGCTGAGAGATCGGCCAGCGCGGCTGATTTCCGATATTGCCCGGTGGCCGCAACTCCTCGTTTGCAAAGCCGAAGCTTCCGCTGCTTTCACCTAGTGCCGCAACCTTGAGCGGATACTCCGCGCCGCAGACGCCGGGACCGGAAATCGGGCTGATCCGCACCAGTTCGGGGGTCTCCTTGACCGCGCCGGATTTCAGGCATGCGATCTCGGCCTCGGCTCGCCACGGTTCGCGCTCCGCGGAGAAGAATCCGCGGCCGCAGCCCGCCAGGGAGACAAGGACGAAGGAGCCGACGAGATACAAACGAACTCCACGCCTCATCTCCACAGGTTCGGCTAATATATTTAAGGACTCTACAACGCCTTGGATTCACATCCCTTTAACCATGCGACCGCACTTCCAACGGGGGAGTGACAGGAACCCTGACTTTTTCAACCGGGAACCGCTTGTTACCTTTCGCGTTGACGGTGGCAGCGACGTGAACCAGGGAGTTTTCCCGATGACCTTCATGGCTCCTTTCGCCAACAAGCTGAGCGTTGTCGCCGCGTATGTCGCATTCGCCTTTGTCGGCGCGATCGTGCTCGGCGTGTTCTGAATTCAGCTAATCGGATGTTAAGAGCGCCCGAGGCTTGGACAAATCCAGCCCTCGGGCGTTTCCACGCCCAGGTTCATTACGCAGGCTGTAGCGGAATGGCCGAATAAACAGGCCCGCAACACCGCTGCAACATTTCTTACCGTGATGAAACCAATTTGCGGATGCCGTGCAAAGCTTCTGAAACCGCAGCCCTGTAGGTGATGGCGTTAAGCGCCGAGATGAGCGCGAACAAAATCAGGCAGGGACGCGCAAATGCTCAATCCGAATGCATACAGCCTTCGTTTCCGCAGTGCCGCCGCATTTTGCATGCTCGGGATCGGTGTCGTCGCATTTTCCGGGGCCGCGCCGGCTTCGCCGCTACCGCTGTTTCCATTCACCCTGACGCCGCTGGCGCAACCGGTCCCGCCGGTGCAGGCCGCGCCGTCGGAAGATGATCGCAACGTCATCGAGATTCCGGCGCGGTTCAAGCGCCGCGTCGTCAGCTACGCCACCCGCGAGGCGCCCGGCACCATCATCATCGATACTCCGAACACCTATCTTTATTATGTGCTCGCCGGTGGCCAGGCAATCCGCTACGGCATCGGGGTCGGGCGCGACGGGTTCACCTGGTCAGGCGTGCAATCGGTCACCAAAAAGGCCGAGTGGCCGGATTGGACTCCGCCCGCCGAGATGATCGCGCGCCAGCCGTACCTGCCTCGTTACATGGCAGGTGGCCGAGGCAATCCGCTTGGCGCTCGCGCGATGTATCTGGGCGGAACCGTGTATCGCATCCATGGCACCAACGCGCCCGGGACCATCGGCACCCATGTCTCGTCGGGCTGCATACGCCTGACGAACGAGGACGTGACCGATCTCTATTCACGCGTCAATGTCGGGACCAAAGTGATGGTGCTGCCCATGGACCGCCGCGCCGACAATGCGAGCGGCAAGCGGAGTTGACCTAAAACACTGACAACGACGTGCCGCCGCTGCGCCCCTTGCGGCGAGCCTCGGATCGACAGTCCACTCGCAGCTGCAGATCATGGTTACCGACGAAGTGATCTGGCGCCTGCCCGACCCGCCCTATAGACTCTCCCGCTGAATCAGTCCGGGGGGACGATGCGGCCGGCGGTGAGCCTCAAAACAGTCCTTCTCGGGACCGCGGTGATCGTGGTTTCGTTTTCGGTCAGCTTGTTAGCGATGAATTGGCTGGCGCCGCAGGGCGCGACGCCTGCGCCTGCAATCGTCGAGTTGCCGCCGCTTCCGGCCACCGCCCGCAGCTCGCTCATCCTTGCACCGGTCGTGATTGCGCTCGCCGGTATTCGCGATGCCGCCGATCGCGCCGCGCCGCACAATTTCGCCGGCAAGGCCGACAATCCGCTGTCACAGCTCCTGGAGAACGGCGATATCGGCTGGACCGCCTCGCGCGGGCCAATCGCGGTGACAGGCGGCCAGGACGTGCTTTCCCTGACAACGCCGCTGACAGGAAAGCTCAATGTCACGGGCTCTCTATCTTCAAAGGCGACGGGCGCGGTCAGCGAGGCGCTCGGCGGGTTGCTGGGCGCCAATGTCGCCAAACAGATCGGGAGCGTGAATATCAAGTCGATCAACGGCAGTGCGGAGATCAAGGGCACCGTTACGTTCACCTCGCGGCCGAAGCTTGCCGCCGCCTGGCATCTTGAGCCGAATCTCTCTGCGCAAGTGACGCTCGGCGATACCAGCCTATCGGTGGCCGGCGCTCGCATCAATGTGCCGGCCCAGGTCAAACCCTTGATCGACAAGACGGTCGCCGATCAACTCGCCGCCGCGGAGACGCAGATTCGAAACGACCGCAGCTTGGAACAGAGCGCGCGCGCGCAATGGGCGAAGGCGTGCCGCTCAATCGCGCTGCAGGGCGCCGGTGCCGCATCGACCCTGCCGCCGCTCTGGCTGGAGCTGCGTCCGACGCGCGCCATCGCGGTGCAGCCACGCGTGGATGCCTCGGCGGTCACGGTGACGCTCGGGATTGAGGCTGAGACCCGCATCACCTCCATGCAAACCAAACCGGACTGTCCGTTTCCGGCAAAGATCAATATCGTGCCGCCGACGCCGACCGGGGTCAGCATCGCCGTGCCTGTCGACGTGCCGTTCACCGACATCAACAAGATGGTGGAAGCGCAATTTGCCGGCCGGACATTCCCGGAAGACGGCTCGGGCTCGGTGGACGTCACGGTGAAACGCGCCAGCGTCGCGGCTTCGG
This sequence comes from Bradyrhizobium sp., assembly GCA_045811665.1. GTDB lineage: Bacteria > Pseudomonadota > Alphaproteobacteria > Rhizobiales > Xanthobacteraceae > Bradyrhizobium. The sequence continues at coordinate 44,826 of JBJMTO010000107.1, read as the reverse complement.
GCGACCGGCTACTGATCTCGCTGCTGGTGAATGCAAAGGAGAAAAAAAGCTACTTCGGGGTGGGCGGGGAAGCCACCGTGCACATCTGGGGCAAACCGCTATTGGATCAAGCGGCGCAGATGTTGCGGCTCGGCAATGTCGAGCTCGCCGTCGAGTCCGAAGCCGCATTCGGACTGCTCGGCGCCGCGGCTCGGGCGGTGATGCCAAATCTGCAAAAAGCGCTCGTGGAAAATGCGACGATCGACCTCAAGGCGTTCGCAGCCAATACCCAGAAAAAGATCGCGGGTCTGATCGCCGACTTTCATGCCAACGACAATGGCGTGAGGGTGGCTGCGGAAATCACCAGCCTGCGGCTTGCGGACGTTTCCTTTGATTCCAAAACGCTGCGCGTAATCGCGGAAGCACAGGGCTCGATCAATGTTGCCGTCACCACGCTGCCGGGCCGCTGACCGCATTCCCCTGGCCCGACTGCGGCGAGAGTTACGCAAAAGCCGCTCTCGCCGCGATCGGTCCGTCAGTCGCCCTCGAATTTGAAGGAGACCTTGAGCTTGGCGCGGTAGGCTTCGATCTTGCCCTTGTCGTCAAGTTGCAGATCCAGCTCAGCTACTTCCGCGACGCGGAGATCGCGGAGAGATTTTCCGGCCCTTTCGACCGCCGCGGCAGCCGCCTTTTCCCAGGAGTCCTTGCTAGTACCAACCAGCTCAATGATCTTATAAACGCTCTCGGGCATATCCGTCCTCCCGTTCGGTTTTTAGGCAGGACGCAGGTGCTCCTGCCGGCTGAAAGCCTAACATCAGGATGTGAGCGCTGAAAAGCGCAATCCAAAAGCAAAGCGCGCCCGGCAAGCCGGACGCGCTCTTGTTCAGAGGTTAAGCTCAGCTAACGGCGTTAGCTCGAGTATTTGAACTCGGGCATCGACTTGAGCTGATCCTTGGTGGCGTTGTAAACCGCATGGTCGGGATACCACGGGTTTGTTCTGGATGCCGTCGCTGACGACGAACCCGACGCTGCAGAACCTATCGAGGAAGGCGTAGCGGTGCCGGATGCGCCGGTGGTGGTGGTCGATCCCTGTTTGCCGGAGCCGCCGGAGGCACCGGTATAGGCGACCGGCTCATTGACGAACTTGACCTGATCGAAAGGCACCGCCACGAGGTGCTCGCCAACGCCGAGGAAACCGCCGACGCCGATCACGACTGCCTTGATGCTCCCGCTCTTGTCGGTCAGGAGATCGTTGATCGTACCGATGCTCTCGTTATTGTTGTTGTAGACGCTCAATCCGACCACCTTCGAGGCGCGCCACTCGCCCTGATGCGAGGCGTTCGATGTCGAAGCCGACGAAGAGGGGCTGCTAGCGGCCGGGGTGTTGCTCGTGTCGGTGCTGGTAGACGGGTTCTGTGCAAACGCAACGGTGGCAAGTAAGGCAGACGCCGCCAAACCTGCTGTCATATATTTCATTAACATGTGCTTCTCCCTCGCGTGAAAACTCGTGAGGAGGAAACACGCCAACGCGCCCGCTGTTCCAGATCATGGGAACAATTTCAGCACAGCGCGCGCCGCAGCATCGAAGTTCCATCTGTGAGCGTGGTGTGCGGAAGCGCTCAGAACCCGCCCCAGTAAGGCTGAATTCCGTAATACCGATGCAGCTCGGCTTCTTTCGAGCGATCGCCCCAATCGAAATCCTTGTCGGCCCGAAACGACGGCGCACGCCGGAGTTCATCGTCCGTCACGTCAAGCTCGTAGGCTTCAAATCGCGGGCTATAGGTGAGCCGGGCCCAGGGTAGAGGAAGCAGGTTCGCTCCCAGTCCGAGGAAGCCGCCGAAACTGACAACTGCGTAAGACACGCTCCCAGTGACCTTGTCGATCATGAGCCGCTCGACGTGACCGATGCGTTCGCCGTTGGGCCGTCGCACCGCGGTACCCTCGACCCGATCGCTCGCGATCAGGGGATGTGGTTTTTGCAGGACGTCGTACATCCTTCACCCGCCTTCCGTTGGATGAATCCAGGCAACTAATCCGCAAAGCAGGGACCGTCAGGCCGCGAGCGCTTCCGAATCCTCTTCTTCGAAAAATGCGACCGCCTCGAATTGGTAATCGCACGCCCAGCAGTGCCAGAGGTAGGACGTACGTCGTGGGCCGCTCTCGATCCACTCCGGAGTAGCGATTGGCTTACCGCATTGCGCGCAGGGATTTCCTTGCGGCAAACTGCCGAAATCCAATTTGGCCATGGACATTCTCCCGATCAGCTTTTTTGCATGCAGCGAAGTGCCTCCGCCGAACTACTCGAATGGGGCAGGATTGCTGCCCGAATGCTCGCTGCTGCCCGATTGATTTTGAAGCGCATTGCGTCTTTTGAGCGGCAAGCCCGAGACCGGCTCCAAGTTTAATGTTTGAGATCTGCCGGTCCGTGGACGATCGCGGCCGGGAGCTAGCCAGGTTTTGAACACACCACCGCCCGCCCAATGCAACAATTGGGTGGCCTAAGCGGTTGAGGCGGGGGTTCCTCGCTTCCCATCTTTGAGGTTATTTTTATGAAAAGATTAGTCTTTGCATTTTTGGCGGCCATCTTTGCCGCTGGCATCCCTCAATTCGCATCGGCGCAGCATCCCGCGTTCAATGCCATGGTAGCCACGCATGCCGGCGCCAATGGCGTGCCGGAAGCGCTCGTTCACCGCGTCATCATCCGCGAGAGCCGCTATCGCCCTGAGGTGATCGGCCGCGGCGGCGCCATGGGCCTGATGCAAATCAAGCTCGCGACCGCGCGTGGGCTTGGCTACACCGGCACAGCCGAGGGTCTGCGCGATCCCAACACCAATCTTGCTTATGGAGTGAAGTATCTTGCCGGCGCCTATAAGGCCGCGCAGGGCGACCACCAACGCGCGGTGCGTTACTATGCGCGCGTATATTACTACGCCGCCAAGCGGCAACGACTCCAAAGCGCGGCGTTGGCGCCAGCGGCCTTCCAGCCGCTTCCAGGCTCCGCAACTATAATGTCGCCGATGCTCGCCGCGCGCACGAGACATTCCGCAAGAAACCCGACCAACGCGTATGCAGGTCAGGTTCCCGGGCGCTGAGGCGGTGACTGAGGGCCGATGCGCGTTGACACTCCAGCGCATCGGCCTACATTAGGGCCGTTCCGAGGGGAGCTCCGACGAGGAGCTGAGATACCGCAAACCCAGACCTGTTCAGGACTGAGACCGCGGTGACCCTTTGAACCTGATCCGGGTCATGCCGGCGAAGGGACAGGGATGTACCAGGGTGCAAAGCGATCGCGGGGGGATTCCCCCGTTTCCGTCATCGGCGCAGGCATTGCCGGCGCATGGCAGGCGCTGTTGTTCGCACAGGCCGGTCATCACGTCACGCTGCATGAGCGCAGCGACGAAGCTATGGTTCTCTCTACCAGCTACTGGGCGGGCGGCATGCTCGCGCCATACTGCGAGCGCGAGACGTCCGAACCGGTGATCAGCCGGCTCGGCCTGCGCGCGCTCGATCTGTGGCGGCGCGAGTTGCCGGACACGCCATTCAACGGCTCGCTGGTGGTGGCGCACAGCCGCGACCGCAACGACTTCGAGCGCTTCGCGCGGTTGACGTCGGGCCATCGGCGGCTCAACGCGTCGGCGCTGGCCGAACTCGAACCGTCGCTCGACGGGCGTTTCCGCGAGGCGCTTTTTTTCGCGGGTGAAGGCCATGTCGAGCCGCGCCGCGTGCTTCCGAAGCTACACCATCGGATCGTCGAAGCGGGCGGCACCATCAAGTTCAACAGCGAGCCTGATCCAGGCGAAATCGACGGCATCGTGATCGACTGTCGCGGCCTTTCCGCGCGCGACAGTCAGCCCGACTTGCGCGGCGTAAAGGGCGAGTTGATCCTGATCGAAACCGACGAGGTCGATCTGGCGCGCCCGGTTCGGTTGATCCATCCGCGCTGGCCGCTGTACGTGATTCCGCGCGAGGACAACCGGTTCATGCTTGGGGCCACCTCGATCGAGGCGGAGGATACCGGCGTCAGCGTCCGCTCCGCGCTTGAACTCCTGGGTGCCGCCTATGCGGTGCATCCGGCGTTCGCCGAAGCGCGCATCGTCGAATTCGGCTCCGGGTTGAGGCCGGCCTACCCCGACAACCTGCCGCGCATTGCCATCGAGGACAGCCGGATCGCCGTCAATGGGCTTTATCGCCACGGCTTCCTGATCGCGCCGGCACTGGCCGAACTGACGCTGGCCTATGTCGAGCACGGGCGCATCGACAACGAGGTGATGCAATGCGCGTGACTGTCAACGGCGAACCGCGTGAAGTCGCATCTGAAAGCATCGAGGCCTTGCTCGCCGAGCTCGAATATGAGGGCACGCATTTCGCAATCGCGTTGAATTACGACGTGCTGCCGCGCAGCCAATGGCAGACGCGGCTCAAGAGCGGCGACGAGATCGAGATCATCACGCCGCGGCAGGGAGGATGACCCCGATGCGCGCGCGTGTAGCTCAAGCAGACTTGTCCGGCTCGGCGGCAACGCAGCACGAGACAGCGTCTGGAATGCTGGAGATGATCTGATGGTGAAGTTCTACGATCGCGAATTCAGCTCGCGGCTTTTGATCGGCAGCGCGCTCTATCCGTCGCCGGCGATCATGCAGGCGGCGATCCGGGCCTCCGGCGCGAATATCGTGACCGTGTCGGTGCGGCGGGAATCCGCAGGCGGCAAGACCGGCCATGCGTTCTGGTCGTTGATCCGCGAGCTTGACGTCACCGTGTTGCCGAACACCGCGGGCTGCCGCAGCGTGCGCGAGGCCGTGACCACCGCCAAACTCGCCCGCGAATTGTTCGGAACGCCCTGGATCAAGCTGGAGGTGATCGCCGACGACGACACGCTGCAGCCCGACGTGGTCGGGCTGGTCGAAGCCGCCTCGATCCTGACCAGGGACGGTTTCCAGGTGTTTCCCTATTGCACCGAAGACCTCGGCGTCGCGATGCGGCTGGTCGACGCCGGCTGCAGGGTGGTGATGCCGTGGGCGGCCCCGATCGGCAGCGCCAAGGGCATCATCAACCGGGATGCGCTGAAACTGATGCGCGACCGCCTCGGCGACATCACACTGGTGGTCGATGCCGGCCTCGGCGCGCCCAGCCACGCCGCGGAAGCGCTCGAGCTTGGCTACGACGCCGTGCTGCTGAACACCGCGATCGCCAAAGCCGCCGAGCCGGTCGCGATGGCAAAAGCGTTTCGCCTCGGCGTCGAGGCGGGCCGCGCCGCCTTTGAAGCCGGGCTGATGGAAGCCCGCGACTTCGCCTCCCCTTCAACCCCTGTCGTTGGGACCCCGTTCTGGCATGCCGCACCCTGACCGCTTTTATCCCGTCGTCGACAGCCTCGGTTGGGTGGAGCGCCTGACCAGACTTGGCGTCCGCACAATTCAGCTGCGCGCCAAGGACCTCGACGATTCGCAGGCGCTGCAAATCGTCAGCGATGCCCTGGCGATCACAAAGGGCAGCAACACCAACCTGGTTGTCAACGATTACTGGCGCGCCGCGATCGTGGCTGGCGCAAGACACCTGCACCTCGGCCAGGAAGACCTCGCCGGCGCCGACCTCAAGGCGATCCGCGACGCAGGCCTGACACTCGGCATTTCGACGCATGACGACGAGGAACTCGACACCGCGCTCCGCGCCAGGCCGGACTACATCGCGCTCGGCCCGATCTTTCCGACCACGCTGAAGTCGATGCGGTTCGCGCCGCAAGGCATTCCGAAGATCGCCGAATGGAAAAAGCGCATCGGCCCGCTGCCGCTGGTCGCGATCGGGGGCATCAAGCTCGAACAGGCGCCCGAAATATTCGCGGCCGGCGCCGACAGCATCGCGGTGGTCAGCGACGTCACCCAGGCTGCCGATCCCGACGCGCGGGTGCGCGCGTGGCTGCAGATGTTCACTCAGGCGGATCAGGAGGATGGCGGATGTCCGCTTCCGTATTCATCGCACGGCTGATCGGACCGGTGATGCTCGTGATCGGGCTCGCCGTGTTCGTCAATCAGCGCGCGTTCCGCGACATGGCCGAGGAATTCCTGGCAAGCCGGGCGCTGCTGTTTCTCAGCGGCCTTTTGATCATGCCGGTCGGCCTTGCCATCGTGCTGACGCACAACATCTGGGCGGCGGACGGGCGCGTGATGATCACTGTTTTCGGCTGGCTCAGCCTCCTGGGCGGCGCGGTGCGCCTGTTCGCGCCGGCTTATGTCACGCAGACCGGCCGCACGATGCTCAAGCAACCTCGCTTCGTCACCATTGCCGCCGCGACCTGGGTGGTCGCCGGAACGTTGTTTTGCCTGTTTGGATTCCTGCACTGAAAAGAACAAACCTCCGAAAGGGAGCACCACCATGAACAAACCCGTCAACACAGCCGAGCTGAAGCCCGCCGTGACCACCGGCCCGCTGCCCTCGTCGCGCAAGATCTTTGTCACACCGGATGAAGCCTCCGACGTGCGCGTGCCCCTGCGCGAGATCATGCTCAGCGAGGGCGCCGGTGAGCCGAACCTGCCGGTGTATGACACATCCGGTCCCTACAGCGATCCCGACGTGGTGATCGACGTCAATGCCGGGCTGCCGCGCAACCGCATCGCCTGGGTCAGGGAACGCGGCGGCGTCGAGGAGTATGAGGGCCGCGCGGTCAAGCCGGTCGATAACGGCAACGTCTCGGGCGACAAGGCCGCCAAGGCGTTCACGGCCTACCACAAGCCGCTGCGCGGGCTCGACGGCCACCACATCACGCAGCTCGAATTCGCCCGCGCCGGGATCATCACGAAAGAGATGATCTACGTCGCGCTCCGCGAAAACCTCGGCCGCAAGCAACAGCTCGATCGCGCGGAGGCGGCGCTTGCCGACGGCGAAAGCTTCGGCGCCTCGGTGCCTGCGTTCATCACGCCGGAATTCGTGCGCAGCGAAATCGCGCGCGGCCGCGCCATCATCCCCTGCAACATCAATCATGCCGAACTGGAGCCGATGATCATCGGCCGCAACTTCCTGACCAAGATCAACGCCAACATCGGCAACTCCGCGGTGACGTCCTCGGTCGAGGAAGAAGTCGACAAGATGGTGTGGGCGATCCGGTGGGGCGCCGACACGGTGATGGACCTCTCCACCGGCCGCAACATCCACACCACCCGCGAATGGATCCTGCGCAACGCGCCGATCCCGATCGGCACCGTGCCGATCTATCAGGCGCTGGAAAAGGTCAACGGCGATCCGGTCAAGCTCGATTGGGAAGTCTACAAGGACACGCTGATCGAGCAGTGCGAACAGGGCGTCGACTACTTCACCATCCATGCCGGCGTGCGGCTGCCATACATCCACCTCACCGCCAATCGCGTCACCGGCATCGTCTCGCGCGGCGGCTCGATCATGGCGAAGTGGTGCCTGGCGCATCACAAGGAAAGCTTCCTCTACACCCGCTTCGACGAGATCTGCGATCTCATGCGCAAATACGACGTATCGTTCTCGCTCGGCGACGGTCTTCGCCCCGGCTCGATCGCCGACGCCAACGATCGCGCGCAGTTCGCCGAGCTGGAAACCCTCGGTGAACTGACGAAAGTGGCGTGGGACAAGGGCTGTCAGGTCATGATCGAAGGCCCGGGCCATGTGCCCATGCACAAGATCAAGATCAACATGGACAAGCAGCTCAAGGAGTGCGGCGAAGCGCCGTTCTATACGTTGGGGCCGCTGACCACCGACATCGCACCGGGCTACGATCACATCACCTCGGGCATCGGCGCGGCGATGATCGGCTGGTTCGGCTGCGCGATGCTTTGTTATGTGACGCCCAAGGAACATCTCGGCCTGCCCGACCGCAACGACGTCAAGGTCGGCGTCATCACCTACAAGATCGCAGCGCACGCCTCCGACCTCGCCAAGGGCCACCCTGCCGCGCAATTGCGCGACGACGCGCTTTCACGCGCGCGGTTCGATTTCCGCTGGGTGGACCAGTTCAACCTGGGGCTCGATCCGGAGACCGCAAAGAACTTCCACGACGAGACCTTGCCAAAGGAAGCGCACAAGGTGGCGCATTTCTGCTCGATGTGCGGCCCGAAGTTCTGCTCGATGAAGATCACGCAAGACGTGCGCGACTACGCCGCCACGCTGAACGATCCCGCGAGCGTGGGGGTGTCGATCGCGGGCACCATCGAAGACGGCATGGCCCAGATGAGCGCCAAGTTCAAGGAGATGGGCGGGCAGGTTTATGTGGATGCGGAGTCGGTGAAGGAGAGTAACAGGGTGTTGTGAGGGGGCACTCGCGACGAACGCATGTAGCCCGGATGAGCGAAGCGACACGCGGGGGACCAGCCCCCGCATATCGCGTTGCTCATGCGGGCTACGAAGCGGCCCCGTCCAACGCCGAGGGTGTAGCCCGGATGAGCGCAGCGACATCCGGGGGACCAAGGCCCCGCATATCGCGTCGCTCATGCGGGCTACGAAGCTCGGGCCGTCCAACGCCGAGGGTGTAGCCCGGGTGAGCGAAGCGACACCCGGGGGACCAAGGCCCCGCATATCGCGTTGCTCATGCGGCTACTTACGTTCGCCGAATCCTCCTCCATCATTACCGGCGTGGCCTGCCCAATCGCTCGGCAGCAGACCTGTGCTTACGTAGCGGTGAAACGATGAATGTGGCCAATCACGCGCGCAAGCGACCAGACCATGCTTGACCGGATTGAAATGGATATAGTCGACGTGTCGGCAAAAATCGATTTCGTTGCGGATCGTATGTTCCCAAAACCGTCTCTGCCACAATGCAAGCTCGCCGTTTGGCCATCGCTTGACGGTCGTCTTGGCCTCGATCAGCGCACGGCTGAAATGGCCTTTCACCCGCCGCCAGCGACCGGAAAAATCCGCATCGTCCGGTGGAAGCGTCAGAACGGCATGCAAGTGCTCTGGCAGGATCACTATCGCATCGATTGCAAACGGACGTTCGCGGCGAGCTGCGCGGAACGCGGCGCGTAGTGCATCGACATGATCCACAAGTACAGTCGAGCGGCGGTCTTGCAGCGCAACCGTAAAGAAGTAGGTGCCCCCCGGATGGAAGTTACGTCGATAAACGACCATCGGCCCGGTCTGTCCCGCATATCGCTTTGCTCATGCGGGCTACATAAGGTTCCTGGAAAACATCGCCCTCCCCTACCTCAACGTAATCGCCAGCCCGCTCAAATCCACGTTTGCCATCAAACCCACTTGTCTGCCGGACAACTCCAGCACCGCGCCCTTTTGGTTGGTCAGCACGATGGCACGTGCGCCGCCGCCTACGGCGAGCCCGGCGCCGGCGGCGCCGTAGACGCCCGCGACATCGGAGGGGTTGTTGATGTTGCTGACGCGGCCGCGCAGCACGGTCTTTGATCCGCCGAACACGAGGCCGTAGTCCAGTCCGCCGGCCGAGAGCGGGTAGTTCCTGCCGCGGAAGTTCAGCGTGCCGCCGCCGCCCGAGCCGCCGATGATCCAGCCGGCTTTGTAGATCGTCAGCGAAACGGTGCCGCTGTCGGCATGCGCGGCGGGGGGCAGAAAAGCGGCCGCGACAGTTGCCAGCGCGACCAGCACGGCTCGAATTGCAGATGAGTTCTTCATTGGTTGGTCTCCGAGGAGTTGGCGGCGCATCCACCCAGGAAACAGGCTCTGTCGATTGTGACCATGGCGGAAGGGAAAAGCGTGTCCGTAGCCTACGCGATTCGCACACTTTGCGCAGGTGAACTAGTCTGGGCACACGTTCCGCAGCCACCAACTCCACTCAAGGGTCTAGTCCATGCCTGCTATCCAGCACTTCGCGCCGCCCGCCCACATCAAGGCACCGCCGCTCTCGTTCGCCACCCGTGTGGGCGAGTTGTTGTTCGTTTCGGGAATTCCGGGTTTTGACGACAAGGGCGCCCTGCCCGACGGCTTCGAAGCGCAGTTCGGCTTCGTCGTTCACAACCTCAGGCGGGTGCTCGGCGAAGCGGGCGCTAGCTTGCGCGATCTGGTGAAGGTCAACGTGCTTCTGACACGAGCCTCGGACGTCGCCGCGATGAATGCGCTGTATGCTTCCGCGTTCGGACCGGCGCCGTATCCCGCGCGCACTACCTGCGTCGTGCAAGCGTTGCCCGATCCAAAGATGCTGATGGAGATCGAGTGCGTGGCGGCTGTCAACGCGCAGTGAGCGTGTCCCTCGAAAGCAGGGCTGCATAAGCCCACTAGGCTGGTGGTTATGGTTTCCTGCTTTCGCAGGACCGACGGCGACTGCTCACCTGTGCTGATGCCGGTGCTGTGACCCCGGATCTCGCTACGCTCATCCGGGCTACGGCAGCGTCAGGCTGAGCTTTCCGGCTCCGTCATTTTCAATTACCCTGACGCGTTGCAGGAAGCATAAGCAGAGGAAACGCCCATGGCCCTTCTCCAGAACCATATCGCTGTCGTCACCGGCGCGGGGTCCGGCATTGGGCGCGCGATCGCGCTCGGCTATGGCCGCGAAGGCGCGCGGGTGGTGCTGCTCGACATAAACGAAAACACGGCCGCCGAGGCGGCGGGGGAAATTCGAAGCGCCGGCGGCAAGGCCGAGAGTTTCAAGCTGGACGTGACCCGGGGCGAGGACTGCGCGGCTCTCGCAAAGCAAGTCGCCGCCGAGATCGGGCCAGTCTCGATCCTGGTCAACAATGCCGGCATCAATCGCCGCAACGCTTTCACCGCCGATCCCGAAGCTGTCCTGAAAGACTGGCAGGACATCATGGCGATCAACCTGAACGGCACCTTCAACGTCACCCACGCGTTTCTCCAAGCGCTGCTTGCGAGCAAGGGACGCATCATCAATATCGGCTCGATCCAGTCCTTTATGCATGTGCGAACGCCGAACTCGCCCGCCTACACGACCTCGAAGCACGGCGTGCTCGGCTTCACCCGGGCGCTCGCCGCCGATCTCGGCAAGCACGGCGTGCGCGTCAACGCAATCGGCCCCGGGCTGATCGAGACGCCCCTGAATGCCAGCGTGCGCGCCAACGATCCGGGCCTGGTGAAAATCTTCATGGACCACACCCCGCTCGGCCGCGCGGGAAAACCGGAGGACATTGTGGGCCCCGCGATCTTCCTTGCCTCCGATCTCTCGAGTTACGTCACCGGCTCGGTGGTGATGGTGGACGGCGGCTACAGGTCGATTTGAAGGCGGTGATCGGGAAACTATTTGCCGGTCTGAGTACCGCCTTTGGCAGCAGCCGTCGTTTCCTTCGGAGCCTTCGGCGCGGCCTTCTCGGCTTCATGCGCGTACAACACGCCATCGACAACGCTGTATTGCGGCTTCGACTGGACCAGTGTCTTGGTCAAGATGGCGCGAATCCCGGAACGCGAGCACTGATATTCGATCTTGCTGACGGCATTCAGCGCGCCGGCAAATGTCGCCGGACGTCCCGGACCAACGAAATAGTCCCGCATCGCGACCTGGGCCGCCTCGACCAGCGGCAAAATCGTTTCGATTTCAGGCGCGAGGAATTTGAAGTTCTGATAGGCGTCGGCGCCGAGATTGCCCGCTCCAACGACTTGCGTGAAAATGTCCTTTGATTGTTCGGCGACATTGGTGAGCGTCAACAGCATCCCCGTGAGGTTTGTGGCGACCTTGAGCTCCTGCTGCATAAACTCGAAATATTCGTTCCGATCCCGCAAGCCCGAAAGATAATTGCGACACACGATTTGCGACGCGTGATGTCCTGCGCGAATGAAATAGTCGCGCACTTCGTAGCGATCCTTGTCCGATAGGAACTCCGGCGAGTAGGCAAGGTCGAAGTGATAAGGAATTGCGCTTTTTACCGAAACTCCCAACACCTGCAGGTTCGGCCGGGTTGGCGGCGGGGCCACATAGGCCATCTGAAGCTCGAGACCGTAACGTTGGGCCAATACGCCGCCGGCGTAGAGGAATTCCTTAACAGCGACGTCCGAACTTTGCTCCCCCACAAGCTGCGAAGGGCTGAGCTGAACGCCGCAGCCGCCGAGGATTGCCGACACAACAACAAGCAAGCTTACTTTCTTGAACATCATAGCCCCCACCATGAGAAAGGCGGAGCGTAGAGGTTGTCCGGACGTTCAACCAGAGATTGAAATTGCCTATAGCATTGACTGAGACTAGCGGTGACGAACAGCAACTCGGGATTGACAAACCCGATTTGACAGCCGGACCGGGCTTGACCACCCTGTCAGGGCCACCGCACTGGACCTCGCAGCCATGTCCAACGCCCCGCATTTCGACATCGACGTCTCCGCATTCTGGGCCGATCCGTATCCCGATCTGGCGAAAATGCGGAAACTGGCGCCGATCGCCTACGTGCCGCAACTCGGCTCGACGGTATTCACCCGGCGCGACGATATCTTCACGCAGGAAAAACGGATCGACGTGTTTTCGTCGCATCAACCGGCTGGATTGATGAACACGTTGATGGGCCACAACATGATGCGCAAGGATGGCGAAGCGCACATGGCCGAGCGCGCCGCCATGTTTCCTTCCGTGTCGCCGCGCACCGTGCGCGACACCTGGAGAAAGCAGTTCCAGGCCCACGCCGATCGTATCATCGAGGAGCTGGCGCCGCGCGGCCGCGCCGATCTCTGCAAGGCGTTTGCATTGCCGCTGTCGGCCGAATGCCTGAAGGACATCACCGGTCTCACCAATATGCGCTTCGAAGACATGGATGCGTGGTCACAGGCGATGATCGACGGCATCGCCAACTACACCGGCAACAAGGAGGTCGAGGCGCGCTGCCACGCGGCGACCGCGGGCATCGACGCCGCGATCGACGACATGGTCCCGGCGGTCACCAAGCACCCCAACCATTCCATCCTCAGCGTGTTGCTTGCCGCCGGGCAGCCGATGCAAAGCGTGCGCGCCAACATCAAGCTCGCAATCTCGGGCGGGCAGAACGAGCCGCGCGATGCGATCTCGGGCACGATCTGGGCGCTGCTGACCCACCCCGATCAGCTCGCGCTGGTGCGCGAGGGCAAGGCGAAGTGGATCGAGGTGTTCGAGGAATATGCCCGGTGGATTGCGCCGATCGGAATGTCGCCGCGGCGCGTCGCAAAGCCCTGGTCCTACGGTGGCGTCGATTTCGAGCCTGAGGATCGCGTGTTCTTCATGTTCGGCTCGGCCAATCGCGATGAGGCCTGCTTTGACCACCCCGACCGGTTCGACATCACGCGCGACACCGCCAAGAGCATCGCCTTCGGCGCCGGCCCACATTATTGCGCCGGTGCTTTCGCCTCCCGCGCGATGGTCGCGGATGTGGCGTTGCCGAGCATCTTCACGCGGTTGAAAGGTATGAAGCTGGATGAGAGCGAACCGGTGCGGATCGGCGGCTGGGCATTCCGAGGCTTACTGAATCTGCCGGTGCTGTGGGAGGCGGACTGACAAGGGAGCAGCGCGCGAACGGTGCAACAAATCCGGCGAGCCACTACCCGAATCTGAGCCGCGATCGCTCCTTTGCCTTTTCGGTCTCGGTATCACGGTCGCGCGCCGGAGCGTGTGTGTGCAGCGAAGCCAGCAACCGGCGTGCGGCGCCGCTCACCTCAGCGACCGCGCGGTCGAAAGCCTCGGCGTTGGCCTGCGACGGCTTGTTGAACCCTGACAGTTTGCGCACGAACTGCAGCGCAGAGGCCTGGATCTCATCCTCAGTAGCGGGCGGCTCGAAATTGAACAGCGTCTTGATGTTCCGGCACATCGTTTTCTCCTTGTTCGCCCCACGCCTTATCCAAATTCCCGCATGATGCCTCATTTTGCCATAAAATGGGGCGGTGTTCAGGCCGGTATGGTCACCACCGAAGCCAACGAGTATTCAGATGTCCCATGTGATTTACAAAATTGTGCAACATGACGGCGGCTGGGCTTACACCGTCGACGGCACATTTTCCGAGGCGTTCCCAACACACGACAGCGCGCTTGCCGCCGCCCGCCGCGCGGCCGCCGAACAGCGCGTGCCCGGACGCACCGAGGCCATCGAATACGAGACCGCGGACGGCAAATGGCATACCGAGACTGCCGCCGGCGGCGATCGGCCCGAGACCGAAGTTGAGGATAGTTAGGCGCTCGAGGATGCGTCTCGTGCGCGGCGCGTGATAGACTCGCCCCGGAAGCAGCCCCGGAAAAGAGGGCTGCGGTTAGGGGAGACGCAAATTCATGAGCTACTCGCGCGCGGCGCTATCGGCCTTGCTGGCATTGGTTTCATTTACCGCGCTGGCGGCGGATTACCCCGCGCCGAAGCAAGGCGATTGGATCGCCAGGGATTTCAAGATCCACAGCGGCGAGACACTGGCCGAGCTCCGGATTAACTACACCACGCTCGGCGATCCCGCGAGCCCACCGGTGCTGGTGCTGCACGGCTCCGGCGGCTCGGCGGCCAGCATGCTGACGCCGACGTTCGCGGGCGAACTGTTCGGGGCCGGTCAGCCGCTCGATGCCTCGAAATACTACATCATCATCCCCGACGGCATCGGCCACGGCAAAACGTCAAAGCCGTCAGACGGCATGAAGACGTCGTTTCCGAAATACAATTACCAGGACATGGTGGATGCCCAGTACCGGCTTCTGAAGGAAGGTCTTGGCGTCAAGCATCTTCGGCTTGTGATCGGCAATTCAATGGGCGGCATGCACACCTGGATCTGGGGCGCCAAGTACCCGGATTACATGGACGCGCTGGTGCCGATGGCCTCGCAGCCGACCGAGATGGCCTCGCGCAACTGGATGCTGCGGCGGCTGATGCTGGAGACCATACGCAACGATCCCGACTACAACGGCGGCAACTACGCCGCTCAGCCGCGCATGATGAAATACGCCATCGCCGCCTACGCCCTTGCCACCGGCGGCGGCACGCTGGCCTACCAGGCGCTGGCGCCGACGGCTGCGAAAGCGGACAAGATGGTCGACGAGCGGCTGGCCGTCGCGGTCACAGCCGACGCCAACGACTTCGTTTATCAATGGGAAGCCTCGCACGACTACGATCCCTCCGCAGGACTGGAACGCATCGAGGCTACCTTGCTTGCCATCAATTCCGCCGATGACGAGCGCAACCCGCCGGAGACTGGTTTGACCGACGCCGCGCTGAAGCGGATCAAGAATGCACGGCTCTATCTGATCCCCGTCAGCAACGAAACGCGGGGCCATCTCACCACCGGCAATGCGAAATTCTACAAACAGCAACTGCAGGAACTGCTGCAAAGCGCGCCGCAGCGGACGATGTGAGCATGGCCTGGACCACCGCACCCTCTGAGGCGGCGGCGGCAGCGGCGTTGCGGAATGAAATCCCCCGAGCTGCGATTGCACATCGGGGATGCGCCGCTTGGCGCAAGCCCCGGAATCAATAAACACGGACGGGGGTTATGGATTCCGGGCTCGATGCTTCGCATCGCCCCGGAATGACAAGCAGGGTTTCGTTGGGCCTGGCCTAATTGGCGGGCTCTTTCGGAGCCACACGAACCGGGGATTTCCTCGCGCCTGGGTCCGGCGGCGCTGGCTTTGCGGCAGCCTCGGGCGGCGGGCTTGCGCCGGCGGCTGCCGCTTCCGGCGCGGCAGGAGCCGTTTGCGCGACCGATACGGAGATGCCGAACAGCCGCCATTGGCCGTTCACCGGAGCAAAGGCGAGCTCGAAATTGACCTGCGACGGCAACGAGGGAAAGAAGCCCGCGAGGCGCATCAGGCCGTTGGTCTCGATCTGCGGAAGCAGACTCAATTGCGGATCGATCGCGGCAACACCCGAAAGATCCATGTTGTCGGTCCGCTGCTTGGCGAAGATCTCCGCAAGCCGCGCGGCGGTATTGATCTGGAATCCCGGCGCGCCGAGATCGCGCAACACCGTGTAGTTTCCGGTCTTGTTGGCCTGATCAAGCGCAAGCAGGGCCGAGCGGATCAGGATCAGCACACCATTGCGATCGATCTGCACCGGTTTCGCCGTTCGATTTTCCACCGGAGCCTGCTTGGACGGCTGCGCTACAGACACGCGCGTTCCCGCGACGACGATCGCGGCGACGACCAACAGGCGCAGCAAGCGCCGACCGGCCCTGGCTCGCATCAGCACGATCTGGTCTCACCGCATCGGCGGGGTTCCATCACCATGCAATCGTCACGCCCGCGCGGCTGCCGATGCCACCCTGCTGGAAACCGCTGGCCACGGCGACGTTAGCGACCACGTTCGCGGCCAAGCGCAATTGCGCGCCAAAGCTCATCGCGCTCTGCCCACGGAAATTGCCGTAGTTGGTCGAGATCGCGAACTTCTTGTCCGAGGGTAGCGCGCTCCCGCCCATCGCAATCGCGACCGCGGTGCCTTCGAACGCCTGCTTCATCTGCGTCTGCAAGGCGCCAACGCTCGATTGAAGCGCGGCGACGTTGCTTTGCAGCCCGCTGATGTCCGGCACAGCAAGAGTCGCGGACGCCAGATGCCCGGCCGCGTCGGTCGTGACGAATGAGATCGGGCCGGACTGCGCCGCGAGGCTTGCGGCGGAGGCGATCCCGGCCACTCGGTAAGTGTTCGAGGCCGCCCCTAATGCGATCTGGTTGGGTGCGCTTGCCGATGCTCCGGCACCGATCGCGGTAGAATTCGCAAACGCCGCCTGCGCTCCCGCGCCAAGCGCGGTGGCCCCCTCAGCGGTGGCTCTGCTCGCCTGACCCAGCGCCGTCGTATCCACGCCGGTCGCATTGCTGCCCTGCCCATATGCGCTCGCCGTCGCGCCGTTCGCGACGCTCTGTTGACCCGTGGCGGTGGCGTTCAAGCCGGTCGCGGTGCTGCCTTGGCCCGTTGCGGTGGCGTTCAAACCCTCCGCGGTGCTGTTCGCGCCGGCCGCGGTGGCGAAGTCGCCGGCTGCGCTGCTGAGTCGCCCGTACGCGCTGGCGTTAATGCCGGCCGCGAAGCTGGCACCCCCGGTTGCGGTGGCGAAGTTGCCGATCGCGGCGCTGGCGCTGCCGGTCGCGCTGGCGAAGTTGCCGTCCGCGAAGCTCCCTTGACCCGTCGCGGTCGCGTTGGTACCGCGCGCCCTGCTGCCAGCGCCGGTCGCGGTGGTGTTCGAACCGCTTGCGCTGCTGCTCCTCCCGATCGCGGTGGCGCTAATGCCGGTCGCGTTGCTGGCTTGCCCGTAGGCGGTGGCGTTCGCACCGTCCGCGGTGCTGTTTGCGCCGGTCGCGGTGGCGCTCGAGCCGAGCGCGCGGCTGGAACTGCCGGTCGCGGTGGCGAAGTTGCCGTCCGCGATGCTGTCCTGCCCATACGCGCTGGCGGCGCTCCCTGTCGCAGCGCTGAACTGCCCCGTCGCGGTGGCGTTTGCTCCGGTCGCCGTGCTGGCATTGCCCGTTGCCGTAGCGTTGGTGCCGGCGGCGGTGCTGAACGCGCCGGTTGCGGTCGCGCTGGAGCCGTTCGTATTGCTGAACGCGCCCGTTGCAGTGGCACTGGAGCCGTTGGCTGTGCTGGACGCACCCGTTGCTGTGGTGTTGGCGCCGTTCGCGTTGCTTGCTCGACCGGTGGCAGTGGCGAATTCCCCGGTCGCAAACGAGTTGGCACCGTACGCGGACGCACTGGCGCCAGTTGCGCGGGCGTTATCGCCGACAGCGGTCGCGCTGCCCGATGGCGGAGTGATTATTCCGCCGCCCGCGACAAAGTCGCTGGCTACGGCTGCGTTCAAGCCGGCCGCTACAGCGGCCACTAGCGTGCCGGCCATACCGAAGGCGCGCAATGCGCGACCAAAGGAGGCGCCGGCGCAAAGGTTGGGGCGAGACCTCAACCGCTGCGCAAGGAGGGGATTACTGCTCCCGGCGAGCGCCGCGTTGCCGACCACGGTGTTCATCAAGGCTTCCGCGTCCCCTCGACTCAGCAGGATGGCCGGCCGAGTTGAAGCGGTTTTAAGAACTCGCGCTGAGGTCGTCAACCTGAGGTTGCCAATCCACGTTTGCACACGAGGATGACGCGCGGCACACCCAATGATACTGTTCGCCGAACCGACCTGGAGCACGCCGTGTCCGATCCTGCTGCCGTTGATCTCGCCTCGATCTACCCGAAGCCCACGCCGCGCGTGATCGCCAAGGCGCGTCCCGACATTGACGCCCATGCACGGAAATTCATCGCGATATCGCCGTTCTGCGTGCTCGCCACCTCCGGCAGCGACGGAACCGTCGATGCCTCGCCGCGCGGCGGCAACCCGGGATTTGTCGGCGTGGCCGGACCGAACCGGCTGTTGATGCCCGATCGCTCCGGCAACAATCGGATCGACAGCTTTCGCAACATCGTCGAAGGCTCCGGCTGCGTGCAGTTGATCTTCTTCGTGCCGGGTATCGACGAGACGCTGCGCGTCGGCGGCACGGGCGCAGTCTCGGCGGAGCCGGACCTGCTGGCCCGGATGGAGGAATTCGGCAAGCTGCCCCGCGCGGTCCTGAGCATCGAGGTGACAGAAGCCTACTTCCACTGCGGCAAGGCTCTGATGCGCTCGCGGCTGTGGTCAAGCGAAGCGCAAGTCGCACGCTCGGTTTTCCCGAGCATCAGCCAGGTGGTTTACGATCAGACGCAACTGGGCGAGCCGGAAACCCAGGATGTGATCGAAGCGCGCTACAAGACCCAGCTTTGATTTGAGGAGGGCTCCGCCCTTTCGGCTGGGTGCGGGCATTCCACGCCAGAGGCGTCGGAACTCTCGCTCATGGCCGGATCGAGCCCGGCCACGACGAGTTGCGTGCGACGTCTCAGTTGGGCACTTTCCCGAGTTCAGCTCTCGCCTTCAAGCCCGCCGACATGCTTCTGGGTGTAGAGCTCGAGCCCGATCCGCCCGATCAGGTCGATCTGGGTTTCGAGGAAATCGATGTGGTGTTCCTCGTCCTTCATCAGGCTTTCGAACAGATCGCGCGAGACATAGTCCTTGACGCCATGACAGTAGGTCGCCGCTTCCTGATACAGCGCGCGGGCCGCCACTTCGCTGGCCAGATCGCAGTCGATGATCTCCCGCACGTTCTGACCGATGCGCAAGGGATCGAGCACCTGCATGTTGGGAAAGCCGTCGAGGAACAGGATGCGATCGGTAAAGCGATCGGCGTGGTTCATCTCCTCGATGGACTCCTTGCGCCATTGCTTCGCCAGTTCAAGCAAACCCCAATTGTTCAACAAACGGTAGTGCAGCCAATACTGGCTGACGGCGGTGAGCTCGCTGCGCAACCCCTTGTTCAGATATTCGATAACCCTGGCGTCGCCCAGCATGATTCATTCTCGCTCCGGTGAAGTAACGGGAAACGCTAAGTCACATTGCGGAAAGGAGCAACCCTCCGCGCTCAGTCGCGCCGCCACGCCATTTCAATATGCGAAGCTTTCGGCGATGTGAAGGCTCAGGCGGCCGCCTCGAGCGAGAGCGCCTGGAGCGTGTCCGCCTGCACGCGGGCATGCGGACAACCGGATTTGCACGCGAGGGCGCAGGCGCCGAGCGCCTCATCGATGATGGTCTTGATGGTGCGCGCGCAACGGCCGCATTCGGCGCTGCAGCCGAGGCAGCCGTAAATCTGCTTTGGGTTGCGCGGAAGATCTTCCGAGGCGGTGACGGCGTTGCGAATATCTTCGTCGCTCAGCACATTGCAGGAACAGATAATCATGAAAACGAAATGACCTTTGCGGTGACGCCGAGCCATTTGAATATTCATGACTGCGCGAAGAGGCAAAAGGAAAAACGGTGTTTTCAAGTAATTCCAAAGTGACCGGCGCTACATTGGAACCAAACTAAACTGGTGCTGTCGCGCGACATCGAATTCATCAGCCTCTCGGCGCACCGATTGCGTGCGAAGCCCCATCGTCCGGAACCCGCGCGCACTTGCCCTTCCAGAAGCAGCGCCCAAGCGTGAACCAGTTGTGAATCGCTACCAGCCTTCGCCTGGCAGTTTTTGTGCATTGCAACATGACCGGCCGGCGCGCAATTCGACCGGAACCGGACATTCCGTTCATTGAACATTCAACCGAAGTATGGAACTTTCGCGTTGACGGGACTGCTCCATGAAGAAAGGTGAAGTCATGAGGAAGACATTGATGGCACTCGCTGCTGTCGCCACCCTGGCTGTTTCGGCCGCGGCACCTGCCCACGCCCAACGCGGTTGGGGTTGGGGACCCGGTGTGGCCGCGGGGGTCGTCGGCGGCGCCATCATCGGCGGCGCTCTTGCCGGTCCAGGCTATTATGGCCCGGGCTATTACGGTCCAGGCTATGGTTACGGCGGCCGGGCCTATGTCGCAGATGACTATTACGGCGGCTGCGTGTGGCAACGGCAGCGGTTCTGGGACGGCTACGGCTGGCGGGTTCGGCGCGTACGTGTTTGCGGCTGATCGCTTTGCTCTCCAAGGCTCGCCCGCGATGTAATGTATTCGCGGGGAGCTTTGTCTGGCACGGCCCGAAAAAGACCTTTATTCCAGCCCAGTAGGCTGACCAACTTTTGATAAGGCATCGACGACCATTGGCATTGTAGCCATGGCGAGTTTGGAACTGGCGTTCAAGCCTTAACCCCCGGCGCTGACCAGGCGCCACCTCCAGGAGAGCTCAAGCATGAAGAAGACATTTGCTGCCTTGGTCGCGGTTGCAACCATCGCCGGTTCGCTCAGCGCGACACCCGCGAGCGCACAGCGCGGCGTGGCCGCGGGCGTGGCGGCCGGATTGATCGGCGGCGCGATCGTCGGGGGCGCCATCGCCTCCAGCCGCCCAGCCTATGGCGCCCCGGTCTATGTGGAAGAAGCTCCCTGCCGCTGGGTTCGCGAGCGCTTCTGGGACGGCTACGGCTGGCGTCATCGCCGTGTCGAGGTCTGCAACTGATCTGAGCACGTCCTTTTTTGCAAACGTTTGGAACCCGGCCAACGCTTCGGCCGGGTTTTTCTTTGGCGATCGCCGGCTTCATTGCGCGGCGCGGATCGAGCGCAGCACCGCTTCACTGGGCCAGCAATCCACCTTGAGCCCGGCCGATTTCTGGTACGCGCCGAGCGCCGCGCGCGTCTTCATCCCGGCCTTGCCATCGATCTTGTCGCCGTAGAGACCCACGCGCGTAAGGTGACGCTGCATGGCCTCAACATCGGCGCTGCGCAACTGGCTCGACGCCGACCATGGCGTCGCGAACGGCCTTGGGCTCAACATGCGGTCGCTGAGATGGCCAACGAACAGCACATAAAGATCGGAGAAATTGTATTCCTTGATGACGAAGTAGTTCCTGGTGGCCAGAAAAGCCGGACCGTAGATGCCCTCGGGCTGCAGCAGCGAGGCGGGCTGAGTCTGCTCGGCCGCGGTGAGCTGTTGGGCGCGCACCGGCACGAACCGCTCGCGCAGCCACTCGCCGATCGGCTTTGTCACCTCGGGCACGCCGATGGTGCAATCGACATGGGCTGGCGCCTGCACTTCGTAGGCCCAGCGCAGGCCGGGCTGCCAGCCCTTGCTTGCCAGTTGCTGCGCGGCCGAGGCGAGCGCGTCCGGCACCGAATGCCAGATGTCGCGCCGGCCGTCGCCGTCGAAGTCGACGGCGTGCTTGTAGAACTCAGAAGGCAGGAACTGCGTGAGACCTGTTGCACCGGCCCAGGAGGCACGCAGGTCCTTGCGCGACACCTCACCATCGGCGATCAACTTCAGCGCCAGGATAAACTCGGGGCGATATTGATCCTTGCGGCGGCCAACATAGGCCTGGGTCGCCATCACGCGCAGGCCGTCATAGGGAAGCGTGTAGCGGCCGTAGTCGGTTTCCCGGCCCCATATCGCAAGCACGATGGTGGCGGGAACGCCGAAGCGCGATTCGATCGCCGCCAGGGCCGGGCGATGCTTCTGCAGCAGCCGCTGCCCTTCGCTCGCCAGCCGCGCGATGCTGGCGTCCTTCAAATAGTCAGCCGGCACCTGCACGAACTCGGCTTGCGACGGCGCGCCGGTTGCGGGCCTGCCGGGCAGGATCAGGTCGGGCAAATCATAATCGGGCTCCAGACCGCGCGTCTGCGCGTCGAAAGCCTCGCGCGATACCCCCGCCGCCTGCGCCTCCGGCCAAAGCGAGGCGACGAACTGGCTGAATCCGGGATCGGCGGCGCGAGCGGAATGAGGCAGCAGCACACAAGCGGCCATCATCAACGCGGTCAGCGCAAGGGTGAAACGCCCGTAGAAAAAGGTGTGCTGCATCGTGGGCGCCAGTACGGGGGCCGAGTGAGTGCAAAGGATGGCAACAGGGCCTAGAGGGGCGAAAAACATGACCGCACTCGGGCAACGCGTAGCCGCACGAGCAAAGCGACATGCGGGAGGCTTCGGATTTGCGTTGCTGGTCCGGCCCCACAGTTCCCTACCAGCAGCCGACGGCCGCCGCGGATTTACCGCGTCAGCTTCTTGTATTTCACGCGATGCGGGATGATCGAGTCCTGTCCCAGGCGGCGCATCTTGTCTTTTTCATAGTCCTGGAAATTGCCCTCGAACCATTCAACGTGGCTTTCGCCTTCGAATGCGAGCATGTGAGTGGCGATGCGGTCGAGGAACCAGCGGTCGTGGCTGATGATCACCGCGCAGCCGGCGAAATCCTCCAGCGCCTCTTCGAGCGCGCGCAAGGTGTCGACATCGAGATCGTTGGTGGGTTCGTCGAGCAGCAGAACATTGGCGCCCGATTTCAGCATCTTGGCCAGATGTACGCGGTTACGTTCGCCGCCTGAGAGCGAACCGACCTTCTTCTGCTGGTCCGCCCCTTTGAAGTTGAACGATGAGCAGTAGCCGCGCGAATTGACCTCCCGCTTGCCGAGCAGGATCAGTTCGTTGCCGCCTGAAATTTCTTCCCAGACCGACTTCTTTCCATCCAGGCTGTCACGTGATTGGTCGACATAGCCCAGATGCACGCTCTCGCCGACCGTGATGGTGCCCTTGTCCGCCTTTTCCTGGGCGGTGATCATCCTGAACAAGGTGGTCTTGCCGGCTCCGTTAGGCCCGATCACGCCGACGATGCCACCCGGCGGCAGCTTGAAGGTGAGATTGTCGATCAGCAGCCGGTCACCATAGCCTTTGGTGAGGCCCTCGAAATCGATCACGTTCTGGCCGAGCCGCTCCGCCACCGGAATCGTGATCTGCGCGGTCTGGGTCTGTTTCTCACTGGCCTGCTTCAACAGATCTTCGTAGCGCTGATAACGCGCCTTGGATTTGGCCTGACGCGCCTTCGGGGAAGCCGCGATCCATTCCTTCTCGCGCTCGAGCGTGCGCTGGTGCGCCGCCTCCTCGCGTCCTTCCTGCGCCAGCCGCTTTTGCTTTTGCGACAGCCAGGCGGTGTAGTTTCCCTCGTAGGGAATGCCTCGGCCACGGTCGAGTTCGAGAATCCATCCCGTCACATTGTCGAGGAAATAGCGGTCGTGGGTGACGATCAGGATGGCGCCCGGATAGTTGCGGAGATGGCCTTCCAGCCACGAGACGGATTCCGCGTCAAGGTGGTTGGTCGGCTCGTCCAGCAATAGCAGATCAGGCTGGTCGAGCAGCAGGCGACAAAGTGCGACGCGTCGCCGCTCGCCGCCGGAGAGTTTTGTCACGTCGGCATCATCGGGGGGACAACGCAGAGCGTCCATCGCCTGGTCGATCTTGCTGTCGAGATCCCACAGCCCCGCCGCCTCGATCTCGTCCTGCAGTTTGGTCATCTCGTCGGCGGTCTCGTCGGAATAATTGACCGCGAGTTCATTGTAGCGATCGAGAATGGATTTCTGCTTGGCCACGCCCAGCATGACGTTTTCGCGCACGCTCTTGGTCGCATCGAGCTGCGGCTCCTGCTCGAGGTAGCCGACCCGCGCGCCATCAGCGACCCAGGCCTCGCCGGTATATTCCTTGTCAATGCCGGCCATGATCCGCAACAGCGTCGACTTACCGGACCCGTTGACGCCGAGCACGCCGATTTTGGCGTCGGGATAGAACGACAGATGGACGTTATCGAGGACCTTGCGGTTGCCCGGGTAGGTCTTGGAGAGACCCTGCATGAAATAGACGAACTGACGGGCCATACCGATCCCTTGAAACCTGAGAATTTGTGGAAATTTGCTGCCGCTGATGTAGCGGCGTGGACCCCAAAGGGCAACCGCGCGCCGATGTTTTCCATCCGTTCACCAAGGATGATTACGGAGGTGACACCATGTCGACGGACGATCCGGACAATTGAAACTATCTTTTAATAAATCAGCCCAAAACTGTCCATGAGCGCCAAAAGCGCTGCTCGCGCGGCAAAAGCTGCGCGAAATACCGGGCGCGCCATGGCAAGCATCACCTCAGAATCCCTTTCGGGTCCGGCCAAGCGCCCCGACCGCGAGTCGGGCCTGCGCGGTAATGCCCGGAGCTTTTGGCATCAGTTCTTTCTCAGGGCATTCGATCCGTACCGGCCGGAACTGCATTACATGCGCGGTCCGGGCCCGGCCTGGCGTGCCAAGCAGAACGCCTTGTCGCACCTGCAGTCCGGCTGATCCACATAATCCGGTGGCACATGAGCCACGCGCTCAGATTTGGGTGTACGGGATTTCAGGCCGGCAGTTTTTAGGACGCGCCGCTTGCACCCGCGAGCATTGCGGGCAACGATGGCGGTTTCGCGAAACGGTGCATTTCCGCGCTGTCGCCCCTCTCTCCGATCGGACCTTCCCATGACGCGGTTGCGCTGTGCAATTCTCGACGACTACATGAACTTGGCGCTGCAAGCGGCCGAATGGTCGGAGGTCAGCGACCGTGTGGACATTGAGGTGTTCAACCGACCGTTTGCTTCGAGCGAAGCCGCGGCAAACGCGCTGAAGGATTTCGATATCATCTGCGCGATGCGCGAGCGCACCCCGTTCCCGCGCACTCTGTTCGATGCGCTGCCGAAGCTGAAGCTCCTGATCACCTCAGGCATGCGCAACGCCGAGATCGACATGGAAGCGGCCAAGGACCATCAGGTCGTCGTCTGCGGGACGCAATGGGGCCGTGATCCTACCGCGCCGCTCGCCATGGGCCTGATCCTGGAACTGACCCGCAATATCGGACGCGAGAACGCGCGCATGCGTACCGGGGAGCCGCTGCAGAAGTTCGTCGGCATCGAGATCGAGGGCAAGACGCTCGGCGTGGTCGGGCTGGGAAAGCTTGGCGCCAAGGTTTCCGGACTCGCGAAAGCGTTCGGAATGAACGTGATCGCGTGGAGCCCGAACCTCACGCCCGAGCGGTGCAAGGAAGTGGGCGTGAGCTATGCCAGCAAGGAAGAATTGTTCGCGACCGCCGACATCGTCACCATCCATGTGGTGTTGAGCCAGCGCTCCCGTGGGCTCGTCGGGCGCGACGATCTGGCCCGCATGAAGCAGACCGCGTTCATCGTCAACACCGCGCGCGGTCCGATCATCGACGAGGCCGCCCTTCTGGAAACGTTGCAGCAGAAGAAAATCGCCGGTGCCGCCGTCGACGTGTTCTCGGTCGAGCCGCTGCCGGTCGATCATCCCTTCCGCAAGCTCGACAACATCGTACTGACGCCGCATCTCGGCTACGTCACCCAGGAGACCTTTCGTGCCCATTACGGCCAGATGGTCGAGGGGATCGACGGCTGGTTCAAGGGCGAGCCGCCGCGACGACTGGCGTAGTCAAGGCGTCGCAATCCTCGCGCGCAAGTTCCATAGGAAAAGGCGCGCCCGCGAGCGCCTCAACGATAATCTCTGACGTTCGAAAGCAGCTAACGTACCGTGACCGGCGCGGGCAGCGGTGGAACCACGGTCGGCTGAGTGCCGGGCGCTGCTCCATAGACTTGCGCGGGCGGAAGCGGTGCGCCGCCAGATGCCGCCGGTAGCGGCTGGGCGGACGCGGTTGCGGTCGAAGCCGGCGGCGATCCGGGAAGCACAACGACTCGGGTGCCGACCTTGACCCGATCGAACAGATCCGAGACGTCTTCGTTCAGCATGCCGATGCAGCCGGAGGAGACGAACTTTCCGATCGTCGAAGGCTGATTGGTGCCGTGAATCCGATAGATCGTGGAGCCGAGATACATCGCGCGCGCGCCCAGCGGATTGCCGGGACCGCCTGCCATGAATCGCGGCAGATACGGTTGACGCTCGATCATCTCGGACGGTGGATGCCAGTCCGGCCACTCGGCCTTGCGCGAAATTTTTTGCACGCCTGTCCAGGTGAAGCCGTCACGGCCGACACGGACGCCGTAGCGAACCGCGCGCCCGCCGCCAAGCACGTAGTACAGATAGGTGTGCGAGGTATCTACGATCAGCGTTCCGGCCGGCTCCTTGGTCGGGAACGATACTTCCTGCCGGCGCAGGTTCGGCGCGAGCTGCGCGGGCCCAACCTCGGGCTGTTCATCCGGTGGCAGCGAGGACAGAACCATCGGCTTGCCATCCGCTCCAACGGCGGGCTGCAGCGATCCAGTGGCGCCGTGCGGAGCCGTCGCCATTCCCGGCGCACCGATCGACTCGGGCGGACGCAGCACGCGATCCTCGTTCGGAGCATTGGCGATCACTCCGCCCGCGCCAGGGCTCGAATAGATCACCTGCGGCGGTCCATCTGGCCGACCATAGCGAGGGTCATTCGGAGAAAGGATCGGGCCGGTCGGTACGCCACGGTCGGAATACATCGGACGCGAATTGTCGGGACGGCCATAGCGCGGATCATCGGGCGAAAGCACCGGACCAACCGGCGGTCCTCGATCGGAATACACCGGACGCCCGCTATCGGGACGGCCATAGCGCTGATCATCCGGCGAAATCATTGGAGCGAGGGGCGCACCACGATCGGAATACACCGGGCGCCCGCCATCGGAGCGGCCATATCGCGGATCCTGCGGCGAGAGGATGGGCCCGGGAGGCGGCAGCGCCATGGAGCTCTGAGCGTCGGGGGCGTCATCGTCGTCAAGAGAATCGAAATCCGGCATACCCGGACGTCGACGATAATCTGTTGAATAGCCGCCCGGCGGATAAGGCGGTGGAGCGGTGGAGTAGACAGAACCAGGAGGAACCGGAAAGCCCTGCGCGAGCGCCAGCGAGCTTGCCGCAACCCCGGCGGCGAAGGCAGCACAAATCGATAGAATGGTTTTGGTCATCATTGCTCTTGTATAGTCCCCAAGCCGCCACCGGAAGGTTAACGGCTGATGGCGGAAGATAGCGGCGCATTCAAGACAAATCCGGTTAAATAGGGCCGAATTGTCCCATACTGCGGGTGCAGCAAGGACCGTTGCAGGCAAGCCTCACACGCGCGGGAAACGATCGCCCCGGTCTGTTGCCCTTATCCTTCGACTATTTGTAACCAACGTCGCCGCGACCGTTGCGGTATTCTGGATCAGCCTGATTCGTTGCGCCTTGTAGAGTTTTGCGCTTCGAACGCGGCCGTTCAGTCGTCACCGCGTTCCCAAGAGCTCGATGACCTTCGCAAAACCTTTGGCGAAGGCGGAATTCACCACTCCATGCTGCCCGGCTTCCGCTTTCTGCTCGCCGCGATCGTATTGTCGACGTCGATACTGATCTTCGGGCTCGGCGCGGCGGCGCTGCTCCGGGCCGCTCACGATCAGTTTGCCAGCAATCCTTACTGGAACCCTGCTCCGGACTCGACATTCGCGCACCGGGCCGAAGCCACAAGGCTGGTGCTTGCCGCGCTTCGCGCCGAAACCCCGGCGGATCAACAACCGTCGAGCAATACCGGCATTGTCAACGGCGCTCCTGTGTTCGTGTTCACGCAGTCCGAACCGTCCTTCGCGTCCGAGACGGCCACGAACTCACGGATTGAACAGGCATCGCTGACGCTTACGCCGAGGGAGGACAGTGTCCTCCAATCGAATGAGGCCGCCACATCTCCGAGCGCGGTCGATGACACTGAACTGACGACCGCACAAATTCCGGCAACTCCGGCGCCAACGGAGGCGTCCATCGTCGAGTCAACCTCCACCGTGCCGCCCCCGTCCGGCAGCGATGAAAGGATTGTCTCCGTCGAGCAGTCCTCAAAGCAGCCCGCAGAGGCCTCCGGGAGCGAAATCGCGCCGGCATTGACTGAATCTCACATCGGAACGCCTTCGGGCGAGAGTACGCTCACGTCGCTCGATGCCGAAATCGGTTCGACCATTGCCGTGCTGGACAGCCCGTCGACTATTGTGGATACAAAACCGCGAGCCGGTATAACTAGCCTGAAAGCCGACCAGATCGCGATGAAGAAGCGCCTGCAGGCGCGGCAGGCGGCAATTCGCCGGAAAATTGCGGCCCGGGCCCGGCAAGCAAAATTGGCTGCACAGCGGGCGGCGGATCCACTGGCTCAACCGTTCACCCAATCGTTCCCTCAGCCGGCGGCCGCACGCTGAGCAATCAGGCCGGCCCCGTCGCGAGCGGCGGGCCGCCGTCAGGCAGACCCCACTCGGCCCACGAGCCATCATAGAGCGCCGTGCCGCGCACGCCCAGCCGATAGAGCGCGAGCGTCAGTACGAGCGCGGAGACTCCGGAGCCACAGGTCGTCACGATGGGTTTGTCGAAGTCCACGCCGGCACCCTTGAATGCTTTCCGCAAATCGTCGAGCGGCTTCATCGCGCCGGTCTGGGGGTCGAAAAGCTCTGCGTATGGCAGGTTACGGCTGCCCGGGATATGACCGGAGCGGCGGCCAGGCCACGGCTCGACGACAGTACCCTCGAATCGCGCGCGAGGCCGTGCGTCGAGCAATTGTTCGGTGGGGTTGCGGACGTTGTCGAGCAATTGCTGCTTGCTGCGCAGGAAGCTGGAATCGAGCACGGCCTCGAATTTCCCTGGCCTTCGCGCAACCTGGCCTGAATGCGTCGGGCGTCCTTCGCGCAGCCACTTCTGCAAGCCGCCGTCCAGAACCCTCACGTCGCGGTGTCCAAACGAAAGAAACATCCACCACGCCCGCGGCGCGGCGACCCAAGCGCCGGAGTCATACGCCACCACGGTATCGCCGGAGGAAATTCCCAGCGCCGACACGTCGCGCGCGAACTGTTCGGCATTCGGATACATGTGCGGCCGCGGGTCGTCCGGATCGGCGATGGCGTTGACGTCGAAAAACACCGCGCCTGGAATATGGCCTCGCAGGTAATCGTCCGAGGGCAGCGGAAGCACGCCCGGCATTTTGTACGAGGCGTCGATGATCCTGAGTTTGGGATCATCGAGACGGGCGGAGAGCCAGTCGGTGGAGACCAGCGGATCGTCCGTGGATGAAGTCATGGATCAAGTATCCTCTCGGTGGCAATGGGGGCAAGAGCGCGAAAATGCATTCCCCGCCGTGCTCCCCGACGACTTTTTGGGCCCCTCGTCGGCGGGCATGGCCGCCGATCTAGGCAAGCGCACGATCTACGCCTTGGGTTCTCTAAGCCTTGGGCTTCCTGGGCTCCGCCTTCTCGACCGGGCCGCCGGCGTCGCGCCATGCGGCAAACCCGCCCCCCATATGAGCAACCGGCTTCAGCCCCATATCCTGCGCGGTTTTAGCGGCGAGCGCCGAACGCATCCCGCCCGCGCAATGGAAAATGAACTTCTTCTCCTGCTGGAAAATCGGCTTGGCGTACGGGCTTGCCGGATCGATCCAGAATTCCAGCATGCCGCGAGTACACGAGAACGCGCCGGGAATTCGGCCCTCGCGCTCGATCTCGCGCGGATCTCGAATGTCGACGATGACCACGTCGTCATTGTGCGCGATCTTAATCGCGTCGGTGGCACTTACGGTTTCGATTTCGGCATTGGCCTCGTCGATCAGCGACTTGATGCCGCGATGAATCGTCTGGGGCATTCTTCGCACCTCTCTGTCGGTGATTCCCCGCCGGTTACCAACGGAATTCTCGAGACCTGTTTCGCTGCGCGCGCTATCTCACCAGTTCCTTCATCGCGCCTTCGAGACCTTCGATGGTGATCGGAAACATCCGCTCCGAAAACAAGCGGCGAATGATGGTGGTCGATTCCGAATAGTCCCAGTGCCGCTGTGCGACCGGGTTGAGCCACACCGCGTGCGGATACGTGCGGGTGATGCGCTCGAGCCAAACCGATCCCGCCTCCTCGTTGACGTGCTCAACCGAGCCCCCTGGCACCATGATCTCGTACGGCGACATCGAGGCGTCGCCCACGAACACCACCTTGTAGTCGTGCGGATATTTATGCAGCACGTCCCAGGTCGGCGTGCGGTCGGTGAACCGCCGCCGGTTCTGCTTCCAGACGCCTTCATACAGGCAGTTGTGGAAGTAGAAATATTCCATGTGCTTGAATTCGGTCTTTGCGGCCGAGAACAATTCCTCGACCTGCTCGATATGGGAATCCATCGAACCGCCGATATCGAAGAACACCAGCACCTTGACGGCGTTGCGGCGCTCTGGCCGCATATGCACGTCGAGATAGCCATGGTTTGCGGTTTCCTTGATGGTGGTATCGAGATCAAGCTCGTCCGGCGCGCCGGTACGCGCGAACTTGCGAAGCCGCCTCAGCGCAATCTTGATGTTGCGGATTCCGAGTTCGACGTTGCCGTCGAGGTCCTTGAACTCGCGCCGGTCCCAAACCTTTACCGCGCGGAAGTTGCGGTTCTTCTCCTGGCCGATCCGCACCCCTTCAGGGTTGTAACCGTGCGCGCCGAACGGCGAGGTACCGGCGGTGCCGATCCACTTGTTGCCACCCTGGTGCCTGCCCTGCTGCTCTTTCAATCGCTGGCGTAGCGTCTCCATGAGCTTGTCCCAGCCCATGGCCTCGATCTGCTTCTTCTCCTCTTCGGTGAGGTATTTTTCCGCCAGCTTCTTTAGCCATTCCGCAGGAATGTCCGCCTTCTCCATGGCGTCAAGCAGGCTCTCAAGGCCCTTGAACACGGTGCCGAACACGCGATCGAACTTGTCGAGATTGCGCTCGTCCTTTACCAGCGAGGCGCGCGCGAGGTAGTAGAAATTCTCAACGGTCTGTTCGGCCAGATCGGCATCGATCGCTTCCATAAGCGTCAAATACTCCCGGAGCGTCACCGGGACCTGCGCGTCGCGCAGCGATGTAAAGAACTGCAGAAACATCGATTACAGATCGCGCGCCGAACCCCGAACGTCAAGGGGGCACCGAGGCCTAGACCTGCCCCGTTTTTCAACTACAATTGCGGTGACGGGCTTGTTGACGGGGCTTTTTCGATGATTACTTAGTGGCTACTTGATCGGCGAGATCGCCTGCTGGTTCGCCGGCCTCGTCGTCCGCCGCCTCGGTGGAGCCCTGTTGGTCACGCGGCGCGGTCTTCGTGCTCCTCCTCCTCGCGCTGATCAAACAAGCACCCGACCCACGGCCTTCCACGCCGACCGGCAAAGCGGCGTTGTTTTGCCCAGCCTCGATCGAAGGTGCGCTGCTGCGCTGAAGAACAAACAAAAGGCAAATGCTCGATGAAGTTTACCGGCACCAAGGACTACGTCGCCACCGATGATCTGAAGATCGCCGTCAACGCCTCGATCGTGCTGGAGCGCCCGCTCCTGATCAAGGGAGAGCCCGGCACCGGAAAAACCGTACTTGCCGAGGAAGTCTCCAAAGCGCTCGGCGCTCCGTTGCTGACCTGGCACATCAAGTCCACGACCAAGGCCCAGCAGGGACTTTACGAATATGACGCGGTGTCTCGGCTGCGCGACAGTCAGCTTGGCGATTCCAGGGTTTCCGAAATTTCGAACTACATCAAACGCGGCAAGCTGTGGGACGCATTTACCCACGAGACCCGGCCGGTGCTCTTGATCGACGAAATCGACAAGGCCGACATCGAATTCCCCAACGATCTGCTGCTCGAACTCGATCGAATGGAATTTTTCGTCTACGAGACCGGCGAAAATATCAAGGCGAAGCTGCGCCCGATCGTGATGATTACCTCGAACAATGAAAAAGAATTACCAGACGCTTTCCTGCGCCGCTGCTTTTTCCACTACATCAAGTTTCCCGACCATGAGACCATGACCCGAATCGTCGACGTGCATTTCCCAGGCATCAAGAAGCGGCTGGTGGAAGAGGCGTTGCGGATTTTCTTCGAGGTCCGCGAGGTGCCGGGCCTGAAAAAGAAGCCGTCGACGTCGGAGCTGCTGGACTGGCTGAAGCTCCTGCTCAACGAAGACATGACGCCGGAAATGCTGAGGGAGCGCGATCCGCGCAAGCTGATCCCGCCCCTGCACGGCGCGCTGTTGAAGAACGAGCAGGACGTGCACCTGTTCGAGCGGCTGGCGTTCCTCAACCGCAGGGAAGTGTAGTCGGCGAGCCTACACCAGATAATTTCGGAGCCGGTCTAGGCATCGGCCGCGGTGATGATGGCTTGCGGTGCGGCTTCAGGCGGCTTGCGGCCCCGGATCAGGTCCGAGGCCTTGTCGGCGATCATCATGGTCGACGCATTGAGATTGGCCGAGATCATCCGCGGCATGATCGAGGCATCGATCACGCGCAAGCCTTGCAACCCATGCACGCGCAACTGGTCATCGACTACCGCCCATGTGCTGTCGGCCGGTCCCATGCGGCAGGTGCACCCGGGGTGAAAAGTAGTGGTGCCGCGCTGCGTCGCGGCCGCGAGGAATTCGTCGTCGCTCTGCACGCCCGGGCCCGGAAAATCCTCATAGGCATAATACGGCGCGAGCGGCGCGGACGCGAGCAGCCGACGCGCCAGCTTCATGCCGGCGACCACGACGCGCCGATCCAGCTCCGCGACCAGGTAATTGGTTTGGATGATCGGGGGCGCGAACGGATCGGCGGAGCGGGCACGGACATAGCCGCGGCTTTCCGGCCGTTGCTGCCATGAGGCCACAGTCATGCCGGGCTCGTCTTCAAGTTCGCCCTGCACGCCCTCCTTGTAGCTGGCGGGCGTAAAGGTCAGTTGCAGATCCGAGCTTTCGGTGGTCTCGCCGGAGTGCCAGAAGCAGTAGACCATGGTCGGCGACAGCGACAGCAGGCCGCGCCGCGTCGTGGCCCATTTGAGAACCTCAAACGCCAGGCTGACGCCGCGCCGACGTTCGTTGATGGTCTTGATGTTCTTGACGCGGGCGACCGAACGCGGCGCGTAGTGGTCCTGCAATCCTTCGCCGACGCCAGGAAGCGCGTGGCGCACCTCGATGCCGAGCGAGCGCAGCAGATCCGGCGAACCCACTCCCGATAGCTGCAGCAGTTGCGGCGAGTTGTAGGTACCGCCCGCAAGAATAACTTCCTTGTTGGCGCGGACTTCGCGTGGCGTGCCGGCCGGACCGCCGACGATGTAACGAACGCCGACCGCGCGCTTGCCTTCGAAGATGATGTTCGTGGCATGGGCATGGGTGCGCACATGGACGTTCGGCCGCTTCCGCGCCGGATGCAGAAATGCGGTTGCCGCGCTGACGCGCAAACCATTCTTGATGGTGCGCTGGGCGTAGGAGACGCCCTCCTGGATCGCCCCGTTGTAATCGGAATTGCGGGGAATGCCGAGACTGATCGCGCCCGCCATGAACGCTTCGCAAAGCGGATCCTGCCAGTCCATGGTGGTTACCGTCAGGCTGCCATCGCGCCCGCGATAGGCGTCCTCGCCCTCGCCGATCCGCCGTTCCAGCCGCTTGAAGTACGGCAGCACGTCCGAATAACTCCAGCCGCGATTGCCGAGTTGCCCCCAGGTATCGAAGTCCTGGCGCTGGCCGCGATTATAGATGTGGCCGTTGATCGAGGAGGAGCCGCCCAAGGTCTTGCCGCGAGGCGCGTAAATGCTGCGTCCACCCGTCCACGGACCCGGCTCCTGCTGATAGCCCCAGTTGATGCTCTTCATGTGAAAGGTCTTGATAAAGCCGGCCGGCAGATGGATGTAGGGGTGCCAATCCCTGGGGCCGGCTTCGAGCACGCAGACGCTGGTGCCCGGATCTTCGCTCAGCCGGTTCGTCAGCACGGAGCCTGCGGAGCCGGCGCCGACGATCACATAATCGAAATTTTCCATCGCATCGCTTCCGCGGCGCTAACGCGCCCTGTCGTTGAGCTGGTAGTTCAGATGCGCTTTCACCGTCGGCCACTCGCCGGCGATGATGCTGTAGACTACAGTGTCGCGCAGGGTGCCGTTCGGCGCAATCTGATGATTGCGCAGCACGCCGTCGAGCTTGGCGCCTAGCCGCTCAATACCGCGCCGGCTCTGATGATTGAAGAAATGGGTGCGAAATTCGACCGCGATGCAATCGAGCTGTTCGAACGCATGGCCGAGCAGCAGCAATTTGCACTGGGTATTGAGCGCGCTACGCTGCACCCGGCTGGCGTACCAGGTGGAACCGATTTCAACGCGCCGGTTCGCCGCATCGACGTTCATATAGGTCGACATGCCCGCGATCTGGCCCTGGCCATCGTAAACCGTGAACGGCAGCATCGTTCCGGCGGCCTGCAGTCCGAGCCGGCGATCGATTTCCTTCGCCATGTCCTCGGGGCGAGGCACGAAGGTGTACCACAGCTTCCACAGTTCGCCGTCCTTCACCGCCGCGATCAAGCCCTCGAGATGATCGCACGACAACGGTTCGAGCCGGGCATGCTGGCCACCCAAGGATACCGGTTCAAGCCACCCCATTTACAACTCCGTTTGTCACAGCCACCGCTGCGCCGCGCGAAAGCGACGCACTGCCCTCACTTGTTCAGAAAGTTAAGCGGCAGGCCCGGCCTCGCCCAATCCATCACGATCAGTTCACCTTTGCCGGACAGCGTGATGTAAGCGCTTTTGAGCTCGGGCCCGCCAAAGGCGATGTTGGTGGTGACGCGGTCGCCGGTCGGCACCTGCTCGACCACAGTGCCGTCCGGCGCGATCACGGAGATGCAGCCGGAGATCAGCGTGGCCACGCATACATTGCCCGAGGCCTCCACCGCGAGCGAGTCGAACATCTGGTAGCCGCCCAGGCCCGCGATCGGCTTGCCGCGCTCTCCGCGATAGATCACATCGCGCGGCTTCACCTGGCCGGGCGCGGAGAGGTCGAACGCCCACAGCCGTGCGGTCGGCGTCTCCGCCACGTAGACGGTGTTCTCGTCGGGCGACAGACCGATGCCATTGGCCGGCAGCATGCCGAATACGCCTTCGACGATCTCCTTGCCGCCGGGTTTGATGTAGTAGAACGCGCCAACATCCATGTCGCGGCTACGGCGCTTGCCAAGGTCGGTGAACCAGAGTCCGCCGTGCTTGTCGAACACGAGATCGTTCGGCCCCTTCAACGGATGCTCGCCGCATGTGGTGAACAGGGTCTCGACCTTGCCCGTGGCCAAATCCACGCGCTGGATCGAGCCGCCGATGTATTCGTGAGGTTCCGGCGCCCCCGGCATCATGGTGCCGCGCGACGGTATCCAGCTAAATCCGCCATTGTTGCAGATGTAGCATTTGCCGTCGGGTCCGATCGCCGCTCCATTGGGACCGCCGGGAATCTCCGCCACTACCTCCTTGCGACCGTCAGGCCACACCCGCGTCAGCCGCCGGCCCCGGATTTCAACCAGCACCACCGACCCGTCCGGCATCACCACTGGGCCTTCGGGAAATTCGAGACCGGTGGCTAGAACACGGATATCGGGCATTGGAATCCCCCGGCTTTTTCTTGAGCGCCGGCGGATTCGGTTTACTCCGCACGCGCAACGATTTCGTTGCGTAGGTTATGGCAAAGTCACTATCGCTTGCCAAGCTGTCATGGCGCGTGGCGGGAGTGATGCCCGCGCGCGGCGGCCCCGTTCTCGCCGAAATGCTTCAGTCTCTAACGGGCACCCATATTTCCAGGCCGCCATTGCCGGTGAGCGGATCGAAGCTCTCGTCGTAGCGCTCGAAGCTGGGCGCATCGGCCGCCTTCAATTTCGACGCTGGCAGCCACTCATTCCAAATCGTGTTGATGGTGCCGCGAATGGTGGAGATGTGGTCGCGATGAGAGAACACCGCGTAGCGCTGTTCCGGAATCCGCACGGTGGAGAAATCGCGTGGCAGGTCGGAGAAGTCGGAGACTTCGACTCCCGCGATGTAGTCGAAGTTTCCGGCGTCATCGCCATTGCAGCAGATGCCGTAGGCTACCTTCCCGATCCGGCCGGGGATGCGGTCGACCGCGTGATGAAAGCGCTGCCATTGCCCCGGTATCCCGGCGCCGTTCTCGGATGAAATACGTTCGCCGATGCCGGCGATGAGCAGCGGCTTGCCCTTCACAAAGCGCGGGGGCTCAAGATTTTGTGTGAGAGTTGAGTCCATGGGAATCGGCTCCTGGAGCTTGATGTGGTCGAGGCGCGCGGATGCACGCAGCATCTCGGGCGTAATCCCGAAGTAGTCGCGGAACGCGCGGGTGAATGCTTCGTGAGAGCCGTAATCCGCATCCAGCGCCAGTTGAAGGATATCCGGCGCGCCGTCGGCGAGCGCGCGCGCCGCCTCGCTCAGACGCCGGGCACGCACGTAGCGCATGACCGACACCCCGGTCGCGGCGGCAAACGCGCGGACCATGTGGAAGCGCGATATCCCGGCGACCGCGGCGATCTCGTCCAGATTCAGGTCGTCGCCGAGATGGCTTTCGATAAACCAGAGCGCCTTCTGGGCAGGATTCATGGACCCAAGCTTTCATTCGAAGCGACCACATTATGATCCGTTTGCGGTTACCGCATTTGACAGTCCTTGCTTTTCCGGGCGCGTTCCAGACGGGGCGCGAACCTGTGGTTGCTTCCGCTGCACGGAAAATAGCGCCAAAGCGGCTGCTGGCCACGCCACCGCAATCGTGCATACTGATCGTGCATTCCATCCGACGGCTCACCAAGCGCCCGTTACAGAGAACGCCTGAGCCTTCGGCCAGCACCTCAGGGAGGATCGTGATGCACCAGCATGTCTTGAGTTACGCCAAATCCGCCGCACTTGCCGGACTGGTTGCGTTTGCGTTCGCAAGCGCGGCGGACGCCCAGAAGAAATACGATCCGGGCGCGACCGACACCGAAATCAAGGTGGGCAACATCATGCCTTACAGCGGGCCGCTGTCGGCCTACGCTACCATCGGCAAGACGGAAGCGGCGTACTTCAAGAAAGTCAACGAGGAAGGTGGCATCAACGGCCGCAAGATCAACTTCATCTCCTACGACGACAGCTACAATCCGGCCAAGACGGTGGAGCAGGCCCGCAAGCTGGTCGAGGATGACGAGGTCCTGCTGATCTTCAATTCGCTTGGAACGCCAGGAAACACCGCGATCCAGAAGTACATGAACGCAAAGAAGGTGCCGCAGCTATTTGTTTCCACAGGCGCGGCGAAGTGGAACGACCCGAAGAATTTCCCGTGGACCATGGGTTGGCAGCCAAACTATCAGGTCGAGGCGCGCATCTACGCCGCCTATATCCTGAAGAACCATCCGGGCAAGACCATCGGAATCCTCTATCAAAACGACGATTTCGGAAAAGACTACGTGATCGGAATGCATGAAGGCCTGGGCGATCAGGCCAGCAAGCTTATCGTCATCGAATCCTCCTATGAGACAAGTTCGCCGACGGTCGATTCGCAGATCGTGCAGATCAAGGCGGCCAATCCCGATATTCTCATCAACATCTCGACGCCAAAATTCGCCGCCCAATCGATCAAGAAAGCCGGCGAACTGAAATGGAAGCCGATTCACTTCCTCACCAACGTCTCGGTGTCGGTCGGCAGCGTCATGAAGCCGGCCGGGTACGCGAATGGCCAGGACATTCTCAGCGCGGCCTACTTGAAGGATCCGAAGGACGAGCAGTGGAAGAACGATCCCGGCCTGAACGAGTGGCGCGCGTTCATGACCAAGTGGTACCCGGAAGGCGATCAGGAGGATGCGGCAACGGTGTTTGCCTATGGGGTTGCAAAGGGCCTGGAGCAGGTGCTGCGGCAGTGCGGCAACGATCTCACCCGCGCGAACGTCATCAAGCAGGCCGCGAACCTGAACTTCGAGATCGGTATCTACCTGCCCGGCACCAGGATCAAGACAAGCCCCACCGACTACGCGCCA
Organism: Bradyrhizobium sp.; assembly: GCA_045811665.1. Classification (GTDB taxonomy): domain Bacteria; phylum Pseudomonadota; class Alphaproteobacteria; order Rhizobiales; family Xanthobacteraceae; genus Bradyrhizobium. The sequence continues at coordinate 7,051 of JBJMTO010000107.1, read as the reverse complement.
CTCGAGCAGCTTCAGATGATGCGCTTCAAGGGCGAGAGCTGGGAACTGTTCGGGCCGCTGATGTCAGGGGAAAAGAGCTGATCGCGCTGCGGCCTCGCGTAAGCGCCAGGGAACAAACGGCGGGTGATCCAGCGTTCTGGGTCGCCCGCCCGGCTTGTTGTCGGGGAGCGAGGCCGAGAGTTCCGGATCATTTGGCAGGGTCTTTTGCCGGTGCCGAACTCTCCTTGGACACGGGCGGGGTTTCGGGCTTCTTCTTCGGATCCTCAGCCGCTTTCTTCTGTGCGGCCTGCAACTCGTCCGCGATCTTCTGCAATGACGCCAATGTTCCCTTCAGGCTCTCGAGTTGCCGGTTTGCCGCGTCCAGTTTCTGCTGATGGTCGCCCGCAAGCTTTGTGATTGTCTTCTGCAGGAAGTCGACGTTGCTCTGCAAGCAACTGGTGCGCCGCTCCATCGTCTTTTCGACGGTGCAGATTTCGATTCCCGGAACATCCTGCGCCAATGCGGCGCCCGAAGGGAAGACACACACCCTCACCGACAGCGACGCCAACACAGCAATCCGGCCTAACATCCCGCTCCCCATGCTGTAACGACCGAAGTCAATTTCCTGCGAGCACGATTTTCGTCGCGGCGACGATATCATACTGAAACCTCATTCGCGCGTTGAGCTTTTGATAAGAGCAGCTAAAGGGGGGCACCGATGCAGTGGGCGCTTACGCGTCCCCAGGGAGAATTGTGCATGGCAACGCGTGAACGACGTCTGGCCCAATTCGATGGCGAGGGGCAGCCCCCGGCCGATCTGCCAGTGCAGGTACTCTGCGAAGACCACAGCGGAACCTATCAACTTCCCTTCCCTTGTCGCTTTGTCGACGGCGAATGGCGCAATACAGAGTCCGGCAGCGTTGTCGAGGCCACCGTGGTCGGCTGGCGACTGCAACGGCGCTGATCCCGCGCCGATGTGTCAGAATGCGACAGGAACGCGCGTGATCTTAACATTCGGAACGCGGCCAGAACGAACCCGGCCCGAATCGGCGGCGAAGCTCCGTACTCTGGCGTTCACGGCTAGATGTCGGTCTCGGCTCGACACTCCGGTCTATATCCAGATGGGGTGAGAAAGGCTTCAGTTGACAAGCCTACGAACATTAATTCATTCGGGCGCTCGGCAGAGCGAGGCGAGTATCCTCGATGCATTGGCTTCAGCGTAATGGAGAGGCGAAAGGAGCCAGGTTGCCGGCATGGCTCGTTAGGGCTTGCAGCCTGGTTCACACCAACTCAACTTGTTGAGGTGCGTCCCACGATTTATCGGCTCGCGCGCAAGCGACTGTTCATCAAGACCATCATGAAGCCACTCGCGGCTGCCGCGGCGGCTCACACAAAGCACTCACGCTCATTGCGCTGGGTCGAACTCGGCAGATCGCCGCACAGCCAATCCAATATTCATTTGCGTGCAAGTTGATTGCTTGCCGTGAGATCGCGCTTGCTTTCCTAGCGAGATCTTTCGGCTGCGATGTCGACTGAATAACGTCGCGACTTTCCGTCTGCTTCACGAACAGATCAGCTTGATCGCGTCTCGGTCACATCCTCCGATTGGAGGATGTTTTATGTTCAACCGGGGTTCATAGACCGGCCCGTATTCCATCGATCAAGCCGCCGGCGAAAGCTTGCGATTTCCGACGGGATGGTGTGGCCGACTCAGACGCAACATCCCGATGCTGTCTTGTAACGCACTCACGAAGAGGAATTCGAAATGCACACGACGAAGTCGCTACCCACGCTCATGCTCGCTGCCTCGCTTTCGGTCGGCACCATGCTGGTTTCGCAAGCCGCCTTTGCCCGAAACAATGGAAACAATGGCCACCACGAACAGCATAACGATCGTCATGATCGCAACGGGATGCGCAACGAGGGCAGCGGTATGCGAAGCTGGAAAAGCGATCGTTCCGGCGCTTCGCAAGGCGGCATTCGCAGCCCGATGAGGACTGCCAACGGCCGCGGTAAATGGAATGGATCCCGTAACACCAAGCCGCCAAAAGATCCGGTGATCGCAAAGAAGCCGCCGACGCCCGCTGACGGCAAACCTCCGTTCGTTGTTACCCGCGGTGGCAATCCGCCCAGAGGCCCTGTTGCAGCGCCGAGCACACCAGCGAAGGGGCTTCCTCCGGGCACCGCCACCGTCTCGAATGGCCGCGTCAACCTGTACATCCCTAACTCCGCGGCCGGATTGACGGTGACAAGGAACCCAGGAGGCACCATCACGGTCTCCAACGGTGACCCAACGCGTTCGGTGACCCTGCCCGGTGGTTCGGTGACAGTATCAGGCGGCGGCGTCACAAGCCTCGGCGGTGGCGAAGGGGTTCAAATCGTGCGCCATCCGAACGGCGACTTCGCAGCCGCCGGCAGCTTCTCCCAGTCCGCGCCGCCCAAAGCCGCAGGACCCAGGCCCGGTCAAGTCACGGTCGTCGGCGCCGCGAAGGGCGGATCTGTTGGTGCCTTCGTGGAAGGATGGAAAGAGCTTGGAAAAGGCGTCGGCCGTGGAGTTAAAAAAGTAATTACCGTGGGGTCACCGACACCGGGCACCGCCGGGGCGGGCGGTCTGAAGACCTCGACCACGAGTCAGTACTAAGAAACATGGTTGCGTCCCTTTCTCGCCTGTCGGCGCGAACGGGACGCAGCCTGCTTTATTTCGTCCGTATCGGCGTATCCTTCAGCCCGTTGTTGTCATAGGCCTTGCGCAGCATTCCGTTCGAGGTGGCCTCGGTCATGAACTTGGTCACGAACGCCAGCGCTAATGGGTGATTTTGCGGCACCACCACCGCGGTCACGGTCTGCTTGAACGTTTCATCGAGCACGCGGGTGCCCGGGATTTTTTTCGCCATGGCGTTAAGCTGGTCGCGAGACAGCGCGAAGGCATCGATCTCGCCGCTTTTCAACAGCCCAAAGATCTCGTCGTAGCTCTGGTAGCCCGTGACCTTGGCGTTCTTCAAGTGAACGATCGCGCCGCGCATGGTGGTGGTGTTGTTGACGGCGGCAACCTTGACCCCGGGCTGATCGAGCGTTTGGAAGTTCGTGACCGAGGAACCCGGCTTGACGATATAGGTCGCGTCCGCAACCTCGTAAGCCGGTCCGAACGACATCTTGGCCTCGCGCTCGGGGTCCTTGGGCATGAAGCTGACATCCCAGGTGCCTTTCGACACCGCATCTACGATCTGCCCTGAATTTTGATGCGCAACATACTCGACGGGCACGCCGAGCTGCGCGGCCATCTCTCGTCCTAGCTCGACAGGTACCCCGGCATAACCTCCGGCTTCGCTTTTAGTGGACCAAAATGCGCCGCCCGCCGGGCTGATGGCGATGGCCACTCTCAGCTTGCCGGTCGGCGCAATTTCGTCTTTCAGCGCATCTGCACAAGCGGGGCCCGCGGTCATGACAAACACTCCCAGAACAAGCCGGGCAAGCCGCGGCAAAGCATCGTTGAACATTCTTCACCTCCCGTGGCTCCCTTTGGTGATCGGAGCCTTGCGGGCGATTGTGGGCGATTGCGCGCAGCCTTGGAACCCGAATTTCCGGTCCTGTCGACAATTTTTCGCGGAGCAAAGGCGCTACGTCTCACGGGCGGGTCGGCGGCGCCTAATGCCTCATGCCATGCTGACCGATAAGCAGCAGCAGAATGATGGCTGCCAGAATGGCGGTCAGACACTTCCAGAACAGCAACGGATTGCGTTCCATCAGCGGCGTCGGGCCAAGATATCTTGCGTTCGGGTGACGAAGATCGAAGGTGTATTCGGAGAGGCTGTCGTAGCGCTTGTATGGATCGGGATGCACCGCCTTCCTCAAAGCGCCATCGATCCATGCAGGTATTTGAAGCCGGTCGTCCAGCGATGAACTGTATCTCAGCTTCCTGAACTGAGATCTGGTTCTTGCTTTCGCGACCTGCGGACCATACGGCAGCTTTTGCGTCAGCATCTGGTAGGTAATCACCCCCAGCGAGAACATGTCCGAGCGGGGCGAGCCGCTTTCGCCCAGAAAATATTCCGGCGCTGTATATTGGGCCGTACCCAACAACTCGTTATGACGGGCCACCGGCACGGTCTCGGCCACGCCCGCGATTTTGGTCGAACCGAAATCGATTATCTTCGCAGTTCCCGTCTTGTCTATCATGATGTTGTCAGGCCGGAGGTCTTGATGCAGCATCTCCTTGCGGTGAAACGCGCGCAAACCCTTCGCGATTTGCTCGACGATGCCACGCACCTTCTCCAACTCCGGCCTCGGGTGATCGATCATCCATTGGGCAAGGGTTTGTCCATCGATGAATTCCGTGACGACGTAGAGATAGTTGCGTCTTCTCAAGGGCAAGCAAGGCTTCAAAACATGCGGACTATCGATACGTCTGGCGACCCACTCCTCCATCATGAATCGCTTGAGGTAGCCGGCGTCGTCGCGCAAGTCGATGGAAGGAATCTTTATGGCCACGAGCGCATCGGTTTCGCTATCGACCGCCAGATAAATGTGACTGCGGCTGCTGCCATGCAGTTCTCGAACAATTCGGTACCCGTCAAACATCGACCTGGGCTCCAGCAACGGTGGCAGCGGCAATTCGGAAGGCTGACCGAACACCTCGCTGGCGTCGCCATCGGGCAGATTGTCAATGCGGACGATCTGGATCGTCAGGTTGTCAGCACTGCCCTGCTGCAGCGCGTGGTCGACGATGATCTTCGCGGCGCTGTCCAGATCGTGCTGATTTTCGTTGATCGCGCTGGCAATGAAGCGCGCATGGGCGTGCTCGTAGACCCCGTCGGTCGCCAGCACAAAAACGTCGCCCTTTTCGAGTTGTAAAGCCCGGTAATCGATTTCGACTCGAGGATTGATCCCCAATGCACGGCTGAGGTAATTTTGCTCGGACGAAATAATCAGGCGATGGTCGTCGGTGAGTTGCTCCAGCGCATTACCTGACACCCGATAAATGCGCGAGTCCCCGACATGGAAAATGTGGGCGCTGGTTGACTTGATGACAATCGCACTCAAGGTACAAACGTAACCCTTGTCGTTGTCATAGGAGTGGCGACTCCGACGGGTTTGGGAATGCAGCCAGGAGTTCGTTGCCGCCAATACCCGTTGCGCCGACGTCTTTACGGACCAGGATTCCGACGTGCAGTAATAATCGGTCAAGAAACTCTTGACCGCCGACTCGCTCGCGATCTGGCTGACATTGCTGCTGCTGATGCCGTCCGCCAGCACAACCGCAATGCCCTTCAGGCTCAACAGCGGCTCATCCGGGATCAAGACGCCGTGGAAATCCTGATTGGTCTCCTTGCGACCTTTGTCCGAATGTTGTCCGACGGTTATTTGCAGTTCGCGCGGCATGCCAGGGCGCCATACAGAGGGGAGCCCTACCTTAATGCGGGCAAGGCTCCTCCGCTTGCTAAATCAGGCGGCGGCGCGCGCGGGCGCGGCTCTCAATTCGCGCTTCGGCGCGGTCCTGACGTGCGTTGCGTATAACGTCAATCCGGTGAACGAAAGCCCTCCGACCAGGTTGCCGAGCACGGTCGGAATCTCATTCCAGATGAAATAATCCAGCACCGAGAAATGTCCGCCCATGATCAGCGCCGACGGAAACAGGAACATGTTCACCACCGAATGTTCAAAAACCATGGCAAAGAACACCATGATCGGCATCCACATCGCGATAACCTTGCCCGGCACGGTGGTGGAAATCATCGCGCCCACTACGCCGGTGGAAACCATCCAGTTGCAAAGCATCCCACGGATGAACAAGGTGAGCATGCCAGCGGCGCCGTATTTCGCGTAGCCGAGCGTACGCGACTCGCCGATGCCGGCGAGAACGGCGCCAACCTTGTCCGGCGGCGTGGAGAAACCGTAAGTGTATACGATCGACATCATCACGGCGACGGTCAAGGCGCCGAGGAAATTGCCGATGAAAACCAGACCCCAGTTGCGCAACACGCCGCCGATGGTCACCCCGGGGCGCTTGTCGATCAATGCAAGCGGCGTCAAAACAAAAACCCCGGTGAGGAGATCGAACCCGAGCAGGTACAACATGCAGAACCCGACGGGGAACAGAATTGCACCGATGATCGGATATCCGGTCTGGACAGTGACCATGACCGCAAAAGCGGCAGCGAGTGCGAGGATCGCACCAGCCATATAGGCCCGGATCACCGTGTCTCGGGTCGACATGAAGATCTTGGATTCGCCCGCATCCACCATCTTGGTGACGAATTCAGAAGGCACGAGATATGACATTGCGATTCCCTATGTTCCGCTGCGAGTCTGAAGCAACCGGATCGGCCGGTACCGCAGCGCTCTCGGTTGATGGCCATCACGCCGCCGATGTGTCGTTCGGCGTTCTGGCTGTTGCGTCGTTGATCCGATGGAAACGGGAACGCCTGAGCAGCGCGTTGTCAGCCCACCGAGGTGCCTAAGGTGTCCCCAGTCCCAGCCAAAGAGGCCGGGACATTCCCACAGGATCGCAGTCGTCGTTGACTGGCGCTCAAGCGATGCAATCGACATGCCAGCGACGAGGCCGCTTCAAATTCCCGCCGATTGGGCTTTCGTGGACGCGTCAGCGGGGAACTGCCAGGAAATTGTGCAATTTGCACATGCGCGGCGCACGCAATGCGGCGGCTTTGAACCGTTGCGCCGGCAATGGACTAGAAGGCCTTAACTGTTCACCTTGCCCGCTGTGGTGACCTTGATCTCGGTCGGGAGGATGATCGCCGCCGCAATGACCAGCAGACACATCCCCGCAAAGGCATGCAGCATGGTGACGAAACCGCCCTGCTGATAGAGCCATGCGACCAGCCCCACGGACGCGCCAGCCGCGGTGAAGCCGACGAAGTAGCGCACGGCATAGGCGCGCGATCGCCATTCTTCGCTGGTGTATTTCCCGACCATGGCGTCGTTCACCGTCACCTGCCCGAACGCTCCCATCACGATGCCAATTGCGGCAATGATCAGAGGCAGGTTCGACAAGGTCGCAGCCATGTACAAAAACGGCGCCAACACGAACGAGAGCGGCAGGCTGATGGCTTTGAGC
>JBJMTO010000106.1:0-5247 GCA_045811665.1 Bradyrhizobium sp. | reverse complement strand
ACAAGAATGATGCCGGTGGACAGCGCGCCTTGGCGGCCGAGCTCCAGCATGCTGGCGAGCGCCGAGGGCAGTTCCGCGACGATTCCGGCCAGAATGATCAGCGAAATACCGTTGCCGATGCCGCGCGAGGTGATCTGCTCGCCGAGCCACATCAGGAACATGGTGCCGCCGGTCAGTGTGACCGCGGTCGAGAGACGGAAGAAAAGCCCGGGGTCGCTGACGACATTGCCGGCGCCTTCAAGCCCGACGGCGATGCCGTATGACTGGAACGCGGCCAGGATCACGGTCAGATAGCGGGTGTATTGGTTCAGCGTCTTGCGGCCGGCTTCGCCCTCTTTCTTCAGAGCTTCCAACTGCGGAGACACGGTGGTCAGGAGCTGGATGATGATCGAGGCCGAGATATACGGCATGATATTGAGCGCGAAGATCGCCATGCGGTGGATGCCACCACCGGCGAACATGTTGAACATGCCGAGGATGCCGCCAGCCTGACTGCGGAAAACCTGTTCCCAGATGTTGGGATCGATGCCGGGCAGCGGGATGTAGGTGCCGAGCCGGTAAACAAGCAGCGCACCCAGTGTGAACCAGATGCGCTTTTTCAGTTCGTCGGCTTTTCCGAGCGCCGAAAAGTTGAGGTTTGCCGCAAGTTGTTCCGCTGCTGAGACCATATTTGGCTTTCTCCCGCCGCCCTCCGTGCCGTCATGCCTCGATGGGGGCGAGACATTGCGCAGACGCCGGACATTATCTGGTGCTCGGCTTCGATAAGTCCATCATCCTGTTGATCAGAATGACGTAGATGTTACGCCGCCTCGCCTTCGTCGTTCTTGGCCGGGGCCAGGATCTTTACCGAGCCGCCCGCCTTCTCGACCGCCGCAATGGCTGATTTGGAAGCGCCGTGCACTTCCACGTTGAGCTTGGCTTTGAGTTCACCGCGGCCTAGCAGCCGCACGCCGTCCTTCGCGCGCCTGATGACGCGGGCCTTGACCAGGGACTCGGCATTTATGGTGTCCTTGGCGTCGAGCGCTTTGGAATCGAGCGCCTGCTGAATGCGGTCGAGATTGATCTCGGCAAACTCCAGCCGGAAGATGTTGTTGAACCCACGCTTCGGCAGCCGCCGATGCAGCGGCATCTGGCCGCCCTCGAAACCCTTGATCCGTACGCCGGAACGCGCGGTCTGGCCCTTGCCGCCCCGGCCGGCCGTTTTGCCCTTGCCTGAGCCGATGCCACGGCCGACCCGCATGCGCTTTTTGCGCGAGCCGGTATTATCGGCGATATCGCTGAGCTTCATGGTTCGCTTCCTTTACCGATGGCGCATGATCGACCGAAAAACCACTTCCGGGCTTTCTCGGGATCAGCCCCTGTCTTAGTTCCCGTCGACGATGCGGACGAGATGTTGAACCTTCGAAATCATGCCGCGAACTTCAGGGGTGTCCTGCAATTCCGTGATGCGGCCGATCTTGTTAAGCTTGAGGCCGATCAGGGTCGCGCGCTGCGAGTGATGGCGGCGGATCGCGCTGCCGGTCTGCTCGACCTTGATCGTCTTTGCGGCCTTGGCCATGGTTTCAAACTCCGTAACGCGCCAGATGCGCGACTTGTTTATTCAGCAACCGCTTCGGCGTCGCCGCCGACGCGGCGCGACTGCAGAGTGGAGACCTTCATCGTGCGTCGCGCGGCGACGGAACGTGGCGAGTCCTGATGCTTGAGAGCATCGAAGGTCGCCCGCACCATGTTGTAGGGGTTCGACGAGCCGATCGACTTGGCAACCACGTCCTGGATGCCGAGCGTCTCGAACACCGCGCGCATCGGACCGCCGGCGATGATGCCGGTACCGGCCGGTGCCGCGCGCAAGTAAACGCGGCCAGCGCCGTGACGTCCGGCGATGTCGTGATGCAGCGTGCGACCTTCGCGCAGGGCTACCCGCGTCAGGTTGCGCTTCGCAGACTCGGTCGCCTTGCGGATCGCCTCGGGTACTTCGCGCGCCTTGCCGTGACCAAAGCCGACCCTGCCCTTCTGGTCGCCGATCACGACTAGTGCCGCAAAGCCGAAGCGCTTGCCGCCCTTGACGACCTTCGCCACGCGATTGATGTGGACGAGCTTGTCCACAAATTCGCTGTCGCGTTCTTCCCGGCCGCCTCTGTGCCCGCCACCGCGTTCGCGTTCACCTGCCATGGTGTGTTCCGATCCTTGAAAAAACTTGCCTTGAGAGGCTGAAGCCCCTGCCCTTGTGTCCGTCGATCCCGTTAGAAACTCAGTCCGCTTTCGCGCGCGGCATCCGCGAGCGCCTTGACGCGTCCGTGATAGAGATAGCCGCCGCGATCGAAGACAACTTCGGTCACGCCGTTCTTCACCGCGCGCTCCGCTAGCAACTTGCCCACCGCCTTCGCCGCGTCGATGTTGGCTCCCGTGTTCCCGCTCTCGCGCATGGTCTTTTCAAGCGAAGAGGCGGATGCCAGCGTCTCGCCCTTCAGATCGTCGATCACCTGAGCATAAATGTGCTTTGACGAACGAAACACCGACAGCCGCGGCCGACCGCCGGCGGAGCGGCGCAACGACAGCCTCACGCGTTTTTTGCGCCGGGCATTCGTGGTTTTTAGTCTCGACATGACCGGCTCCGTTACTTCTTCTTGCCTTCCTTGCGGAAGATGAATTCCTCGGCGTATTTCACGCCCTTGCCCTTGTAAGGCTCCGGCGGACGGTAGCTGCGAATTTCGGCGGCGACCTGGCCGACGCGCTGGCTGTCGTTGCCGACGATGACGATCTCGGTCGGCTTCGGGACGGTAATCGCGATGCCTTCCGGGATTTGATAGACGACGTCGTGGCTGTAGCCGAGCGCGAGCTGCAGGTTCTTGCCCTGAAGCGCGGCACGATAGCCGACCCCGGTTATTTCGAGTTTCTTCTCGAAACCCTTGGTGACGCCCGCCACCAGATTCGCCACCTGCGCGCGCGCGGTGCCATACATGGCCTGTGCGCGGTTGGTCTTGACCCTTGGTGCGACCGTGACGGCGCCGTCTTGAAACTTCACCTCGACGTCGTCGTGTACGATGAACTGGAGCTGGCCCTTCGGCCCCTTCATCTTGACGGTCTGCCCTTCCACGGTCGCGGTGACGCCCGAAGGAACCGGTACGGGCCGCTTGCCGATACGTGACATGCTGCTGATCCTTCCTCAGAACACCGTAAAGAGAATTTCGCCGCCTACGTTGGCGTCGCGCGCCTGGTGGTCAGCCATGATTCCCTTCGGCGTCGACAACACTGAAATCCCGAGCCCATTGTTGACGCGCGGCAGGTTCTTCACCGAGGCGTAAACTCGACGTCCCGGCTTGGATACCCGCTCGATCTCGCGAATGACCGGCTCGCCGTCGAAATATTTCAGCTCGATCTCAAGCTCGCTGCGGCCAGAGGCATGCTCCACGCTGGCATAGCCGCGGATGTAGCCTTCGGACTTGAGCACCTCGAGCACGCTGGCGCGCATCTTCGATCCCGGCGTGGAGACCTTGGATTTGGCGCGCATCTGCGCGTTACGGATGCGGGTGATGAGATCGCTGATCGGATCGTGCGTTGACATCTGACGATCCTCCTTACCAGCTCGACTTCACGAGCCCGGGAACCAGGCCTTTGGAGCCGAGTTCGCGCAGCGCGATGCGGCTGAGCTTGTTTTTGCGATAATTCGAGCGCGGGCGTCCCGTCATTTCGCAGCGGTTGCGGATGCGGGTTGCCGACGAGTTGCGCGGCATCTCGGCAAGCTTCAGCGTCGCCGCGAAGCGCTCCTCCATCGGCTTCTTTTTGTCCGCGATGATCGCCTTCAGCTTCGCGCGCCTGGGGGCGGCGTTCTTGGTCATCCGCTTGCGCCGGTTGTTCTTCTCGATTGAACTCTTCTTTGCCATGCTTGGCTCCTGGGTTTCCGCGTTTGAGAGGCTCTTCAGCGTCTCACTGCCGGAACGGGAAATTGAATGCGGTCAACAAGGCGCGCGCCTCGTCGTCGGTGCGGGCGGTGGTGCACACGGTTACGTCCATGCCCCACGTTTCCCCGGCCTTGTCGAAGTCGATTTCGGGGAAAATGATGTGTTCCTTGATGCCGAGCGAATAGTTGCCGCGGCCATCGAAGCTCTTCGGGTTGAGACCCCGGAAGTCTCGCACGCGTGGCAGCGCGACGTTCACCAGGCGGTCGATGAATTCGTACATCTTGACCTTGCGCAGGGTCACCTTGCAGCCGATCGGCTGGTTCTCGCGCAGCTTGTAGGTGGCGATCGCGACGCGCGAATAGGTCACAATGGCCTTCTGGCCGGCGATCAGCGCAAGATCGGCAGCAGCCAGTTCCGCCTTTTTGCGGTCATTGACGGCCTCGCCGATGCCCATGTTGAGCACGACCTTGTCCAGGCGCGGCACCTGCATGATGTTTGCATAGCCGAACTGTTCGGTCAGCTTGCCACGGATGCTCGTGTCATATTCCGCGCGCAGGCGGGGGGTGTATGCGGTCTCAGCCATCGATCTCTGCTCCCGAGCGTTTGGCAACGCGTACCTTTTTGCCATCCGCATGAATCTTGAACCCCACCCGCGTCGGCTTGCCGTCCTTGCCGACGATCGCGATGTTGGACAGGTGAATCGGCGACTCCTTCGAGATGATGCCGCCCTCCTGCGCCTGGGTCTGCTTCTGGTGGCGCTTGATCATGTTGATGCCGCGCACCATCGCCTTGTTGTCGTCGGGACGCACCTCGAACACCTCGCCGGTGCGGCCCTTGTCGCGGCCGTTCAGCACGATGACCTTGTCACCCTTCCGGATCTTGGCAGCCATCACAGCACCTCCGGCGCGAGCGAAATAATCTTCATGTGGTTCTTGGCGCGCAACTCGCGCGGCACCGGCCCGAAGATGCGGGTGCCGATCGGCTCGGACTGATTGTTGATCAGCACGGCGGCGTTGCGGTCGAAGCGGATGACGGAACCGTCGGCGCGGCGGATGTCCTTGCGGACCCTCACCACGACAGCCTTCATCACGTCGCCCTTTTTCACCTTGCCGCGCGGAATTGCTTCCTTGATCGACACGACGATAACGTCACCCACGGTGGCATAGCGGCGCTTGGAGCCCCCAATCACCTTGATGCACATGACACGGCGTGCGCCTGAATTATCGGCCACGTCGAGGTTGGTCTGCATCTGAATCATTGATGCACCTCGTCCTCTTGCTGTTGCGCTCGAATTAGCGCCTAAAATTTTCCCGAGTTCGCCTGGGCATCAGCCCGGCGGATCTCAGGC
>JBJMTO010000105.1:0-26727 GCA_045811665.1 Bradyrhizobium sp. | reverse complement strand
GCTGAACACGGGGGGCGGCCTCTCGAAATGAACTCGTGCATCTGAACAGCAAGGACCGGGCCATCCCAAATTTTAGAAAAATATCGTTGTATCTCAGTAGGATAGAAGATAATTGGCAAACCCGGTAGCAGCCGCGGCGGAGGCCCCTTTCTGCCCGGCGGCAAGATTTGCCGTTTCCGGAACGCAAAACGGGTAGAGGCGTGATTGCCTGACGGGAATACGGCCTATATTAAAGAGCAGCTTTTCAGCCCTGCCGATGGTCCAAGCTCGCTCCCGCCGGACCCGCTCGGAGTTCTCCAGGCGAAAACGGGCATACTGAACGCAACCTGGCTTCCTCGGCGGAACGCGTTTGATGCCGCCCGGATCGCACCAATGACCGGAACGATGTTCAACAGTCTCGATCTCCAAGGCCGTCCTCAGGACACAAGAGTGGTCGTCGCGATGTCCGGCGGCGTCGACTCATCGGTCACGGCTGCGCTGTTGAAGTCCGAAGGCTACGACGTGATCGGGATCACGCTCCAGCTCTATGATCATGGCGCCGCAACCCACCGCAAGGGAGCCTGTTGCGCGGGACAAGACATCCATGATGCACGCAACGTAGCCGAGCGGATCGGCATCCCGCACTACGTGCTGGATTACGAGGACCGCTTCCGTCAATCGGTGATCGACAACTTCGCCGATAGCTACGCGTTGGGCCAGACCCCGGTCCCGTGCATCGAATGCAACCGCTCGATCAAATTTCGCGATCTGCTGGCCACCGCGCGCGAACTCGGCGCCTCCGCGTTGGCGACCGGGCACTATGTAGCGTCACGGCGGGGTGGCGACGGTTTGCGCGCGCTGATCTGCGCGGCCGATGCAGACCGCGACCAGAGCTACTTCCTGTTCGCAACTACCCGCGATCAACTCGAGTATCTGCGCTTCCCATTGGGCGATATGACGAAAGCCCAGACCCGCGAACTGGCGCGCCGCTTCGGGCTGACGGTTGCGGACAAGCAGGACAGCCAGGACATCTGCTTTGTGCCGACCGGACGATATACGGACATCATCGGCCGGTTACGGCCGAATGCGATAGAGCCCGGCGACATCCTCGATCTGGATGGTGCGATCATCGGCAAACATCAGGGCATAGTCCATTTCACCGTCGGTCAGCGTCGTGGGCTGCGCATCGCGTCGGCCGTGCCGCTTTATGTCGTGAGACTGGACGCGGAGAGCCGTCAGGTCGTGGTCGGGCCACGCGAGGCCCTGCGGATGGATCGCATCGCCTTGCGTGACGTCAACTGGATCGGGGACGGTGTGCTTGAGCACGCGGTCGGCGATGGCCTCGAAATTTTTGTTCGGGTGCGCTCGACCCGCGCGCCTCAACCGGCCTGGCTGCGGGCCAGCGATTCCGGGTACGAGGTCGAACTTGTGGCTGGCGAAGAGGGAGTATCTCCCGGACAGGCCTGCGTGTTCTACGATGCACCTTCCGGGCAGGCGCGCGTGCTCGGCGGCGGCTTCATTCGGAGCGCGACCGCGAGCGCCGGTCTGGCGAAAGTCTCGCCGCGCGCGCTGCCAGTCGTCGAGGCTATGCGCGGGTAAGAATTCAAGGCGGGGGCATGGCTGCAGATATCGACCGTGCGGGGGTCGCAAAGGCTTATGGGCGCTGGGCTCCGGTCTACGATCTGGTGTTTGGCAAGATCTTCGAACATGGCCGGCAATCCACGATAGCGGAAGCTGACAAGATCGGCGGGCGGATTCTGGACGTCGGCGTCGGCACTGGCCTGTCGCTATCGGATTATTCGGCCGCGACGAAATTGTGTGGTGTTGATATTTCCGAACCCATGCTGCGCAAAGCCCAGCAACGTGTGCGGGCTCTGGGTCTCACCAACGTCGAGACGCTCGCCGTGATGGACGCGAAGAACCTCGCCTTTGCTGACGGGTTTTTCGATGCGGTGGTTGCGCAGTATGTCGTTACCGCGGTGCCCGATCCCGAGGCCACGCTGGACGACTTCATCCGGGTGCTGAAACCGGGTGGCGAACTGATCCTCGTTAACCACATCGGCGCCGAGAGCGGCCCGAGACGGTTGTTTGAACTTGCATTCGCGCCGTTTGCACGTCGGCTCGGCTGGCGGCCGGAATTTCCGTGGGAGCGGTTGGTCAATTGGGCCGGGAGACATCGCGGCGTGAGTTTATTGGAGCGACGCCCAATGCCCCCGATGGGGCATTTCTCTCTGATACGCTATCGCAAGTCCTGACGGCGCGCGGTTGGGGGCGGAACCTCCGCAAGCGCCGGCCGTTTGCCTTGATGCGGATGAACCACTCTCTCCAACTCCTGTCTGTGCTGATCGCAATAGCGGGGCCGGCCGCCGCGCAGGCTCCGCCACCAGCGACGCCGCCGCCTCAAACTGCGCCACCGGCGCCCAGCAACACGAATTGCACGCCGACGCGACCGGAGCCAAGGCAAGGCACGCTCGCACCAGAAGGCTCGACGGCAACCGGGCGAACCGAGCCGCTAAGCGAGAAACTCGCGAAGTCCGATGGCGTGTTGTGCCCGCCGACCGGAGTCGACCCCGAAATCCGCGCGCCGACGCCAGATGCCGGCACCACCCCGGTGATCCCGCCGCCCGGCAGCCCCGGTGGGGATCCCCGAGTTCGGCCGAAATAGCGACAAGCAGGAGCAAACGCGGGAAGGCGGGGCTTGCTTGACATGACCTTGAGCGACTTCTTATATGCCGCGCGTTCCGACTACGGATTTCAAGCCGTGACGACGGATGCCGTGGCGGGGTAGCTCAGCTGGTTAGAGCACGGGAATCATAATCCTGGGGTCGGGGGTTCGAGTCCCTCTCCCGCTACCACTAAAATCGCGGTCGAAGCTCTCGCGGTCTCCCGCTCATGCCGCGAGCAGGGCGGGACTCGCGTGCGCCACCTCAGTGCTCAACAGCCAACATCTGGTCTGCCAGGTGGCAACGCTTAAACAAATGTCTGTCGACTCGATTTAACCGTCTGATGGCGGACAGACCAACCAACTCGCCCGATCCTAGGCTGAGAATTCACCTCCGGCTCAGCTCAGGTCGAGTTCAATGAAGCATCCATCCGATATGGCGGTCTCGCCACTGAGGAGGCAGGCCGCGGAGGCGCTACGGCGCGCGCGCAAGCTGCCGGTGGGGTCTGATCGGAATGAATTAAGGCAGCTCGCCGTCGGTCTGCGTTTTCTGGATGAACAGAGACGGAAGGGAATTAGGCGGGGCCACCTGACTGGGCGTGATGGTGATGCCCGTGGAGGCCAACCGGCCGATTGCGACAAATAAAGCGGCTCCTGGAACCGGTCGCCATGGACCTAAATGGTCGCTCGCCCCGTAAATCGAACTACGGCTGCAGCAACGTGTTTTCTCCCGGCGCAATTACGCGGGTCAATCACGGGAGCCAGTCCCAATGGCGTCTGCGACGCGAGTCGAGCCAATACACGAAGCCGTTCACCTGTGTGTTGACATGCAAAACATATTCTCCCGAGGAGGGGTTTGGGAGACACCGTGGATGGAACGTGTATTGCCGGTGGTCGTGGATATCGCCGAGCGTTACACGGCGCGCACGGTCTTCACCAGGTTCGTAACTCCGATGCATGCCGCGGACCGCCCCGGACGTTGGCGTCGATATTTTGAGAAGTGGCGATCGGCCACCCGTGCGGAGCTTGCCTCATCGCAACTGGACCTGGTAGCGGCGCTGCAGCGATTTGCTCCTCCAGCCAGCATAATCGACAAGCCGGCCTATTCGGCATTTCACGAGTCTTCGCTTGGA
The DNA here is from genome assembly GCA_045811665.1 of Bradyrhizobium sp. Lineage (GTDB taxonomy): Bacteria > Pseudomonadota > Alphaproteobacteria > Rhizobiales > Xanthobacteraceae > Bradyrhizobium. The sequence goes on along the minus strand of JBJMTO010000105.1, from coordinate 22,953 downwards.
TTATTTCTGTCGCAAAAGGGCGTGCAGACTATCGTGATTACGGGTTCGGAGACTGACGTTTGCGTATTGGCTACCGTGCTGGAAGCGGTTGACCTCGGGTACCGGGTGGTTCTTGTGGAAGACGCCCTGTGCAGCTCATCCGATGCCGGACATGACGCATTGATGACGCTGTACCGCAACCGCTTTTCCGAACAGATCGAGCTGATCAAATCTCATGATTTGCCGTTGCTGTGGACAAACGCTTCATGATCTCGCTCGCGACAGAACAGAGATGACCGCTTCGACTACCGCATTTTGATGATGACGCCTTCATCGGGACGCAACAGAACGGACCGTTGCACCGCCATGTCCTTGCCGTCCAGATACGTGGAAATAACGAGATCGCCGTCAGGACAATCCACCCGACGCGCCTCATGCGTGAGATTGAGCGCCACCCTGAATTTTTCCGCGTCGGTAAACCGCTCAAAGGCAAAGATGTCGTTGTAACTGCGTAACGGCGCATAATCCCCTGAACGAAAGGCTGGGCTCGTCTTGCGCAGCCGAATCAGCTCCCTGTAAAGATGCAGGATCGATCGTTTGTCTTTCTGCATGTCGCAGACGCTGCGCTTGCTAGTCCCTCCCATCGGAAGCCATGGCTCGCCGGTTGTGAAGCCACCATTTTTCGTCGTGTCCCACCGCATCGGTACGCGCTCTGGGTCTCGATTGAGATTGTATCCCGGCACAAGCTTCTCAAAAGGATCCTGCACCGCGCTTTCCGGAATGCTGGCTTGTTCGGCCGCGAGTTCGTCACCGGCAAAAAAGAACGCGGTGCCTTTGAGCGTAAGCAGGAGCATGGCGAGGCAACGCGCCTGCTGTTGTCCCACCTTGCTGGCAGCCCGGTGCTTGTCGTGTCCGCCGATCACCCAGTCGGGAAAGGCGTGATCCGGGATTGCATTGTAATAGGCGTCAATGGTCGCCTGAAGCGAATGCGCTTTCCAGGGGCTGTCGAGCAGCGCGAAGTTCAGCGGTAAATGCATCAGCCGATTGTTGTCGCTGCCGTAGAAATGGCCAATCCGGTCCATCTTGCCCTGAACTTCGCCACACAAGAGGCGATCGTCGAACTCATCGATTACGTGCCGAAGCTCCTTGAGGTATTGCAGCGACTCAGGACGATCATCAGAAAACACCCGCATCAGCCGTTGCGGCGGCGGGGTGTTTTCATCTGCATCCGGGCTCTCAGGATCATCCCGCAGCAGGGCATCTTCGGCCAGAACAGCGCTTGCGTCGAAGCGAAAGCCATTTACGCCGCGTCTCATCCAGAACCGCAGCACGTCCGCCATGGCGGAGCGAACCTGGGGATTGCGCCAGTTCAGGTCGGGCTGCTCCAGCAGGAAGGAATGATAATAGTATTGGCCGCTGCTGTCGTCCCATTGCCAGGCGCTGCCGCCGAAGCGGCTGAGCCAATTATTCGGAGGGCCACCAGTGGTCGAGGGATCGGCCCAAACGTACCAGTCACGCTTCGCGCTGTTGCGCGACGATCGGCTCTCAGCAAACCAAGGGTGTTTCTCGGACGTATGGTTGGGAACGAAATCCAGCACGACCTTGATGTCCCGCGCATGCAGCCGCTGGACAAGGTGGTCGAAATCTCCAAGCGTGCCGAAGATGGGGTCGACGGCGCAGTAATCGCTGATGTCGTAACCGAAATCCAGCATAGGTGAGGGATAAAAGGGCGTCAGCCACACCGCGTCCACGCCGAGCCAGGAAAGATAGTCCATCCGGCTTTCTATTCCCGGCAGGTCACCCTTGCCGTCACCGTTGGTGTCTTGAAACGAGATCGGAGCAATCTCGTAGATGACCGCGCCTCTCCACCACTCCGACTTCTCTGCCAAAGCCACCTGGCTCATCCTCCGAGGGCACCAAACCGCTTGCCGCTCCGATGGTTCCTGGCTTGCGGAAGTGCACGTGGCGTACAGAAGCCGAGTTCAGCGTGATGCCCTTGTGTGCTGCAACTGTTTGGGTTGCGGCAGGTTAGAGGTACATGCCTCCGCTCGAGCCTCCGCCCACGCTCCATCCGATGAAGGACTTTGATCCTTCAGAACCCGCCATTCTCCATGATGGCCTCACAGACACGATTGTCGCGTGGAGCGGTGAGGAGGTTGATGCCTTTAGAAGTCAAGCGGTGCTTCATAAGGATGGGACAATCGGCTGGCAGGATTTTATTTTTGACGGATGGGGAAACGTGCTCGGTGGCTAAAGGCGGCTCAACCTTGGGCAATAATCGTCGACAGAGCTTTAGTGCATCCCAAAAACTGGCGCGTGTGATTCCACCAACCCGCATCGGAACTTCGAACGAACAATCGATTTGTCCCGGCGTCTTTTCCTGCTCGGTGGTAAATAGACATGAGCTATCGGGGCTTTATCAAATGTTCGGCGGTCCTCGCTTTGACCGTTGCTGCCTTGGCTACAGCTATAGCGCGTGACGACGGGCGATACGCGAATTCGCCATTGAAACCGTGGTTCGATGCTCTCAAGAGCGGCAAGGGACTCTGCTGCTCGGATGCGGATGGCTTTGCGCTGTCCGATCCGGATTGGGAATCGAAAGACGGCCATTACCGGGTCCGCCTGGAAGGACAGTGGATTGTCGTTCCGGACGACGCCGTAATCACCGAGCCAAACCGCGCCGGTCGAACGATGGTTTGGCCGATCAAAGGCTCCCTGGGTACGTCCATCCGCTGTTTTATGCCCGGCAGCATGAGCTAGCCCGACCATCCGGCCGCGGAACGATGCGCGTTCGAGCGAGTCTGTAGTGCGGTTCCGGTTCTTCCGCCCCCCCTGTCGAGCCGGAGCTTTCCAAGGACGGTCCCGACCCCCGTCGGGACCGTCTGTCTTGTTCAGCATTCTCCGTTTGCAGTGGGCACGCGGCAATATGGACCGTCTTGCACAAGACAAGATCCGCAAGCGCGCTTACGAGCTATGGGAGCAAAGCGGCAGACCCGACGGCAGCGAAGAGCGGTTCTGGCATCAAGCCGACCTTGAATTGCAGGGCGGAATGGATCGGGGAGAGCCTGCCCGCGGAAGTCCGGACGACATTTAAAAGTCGTGCAAATCCTTCAGCGCTCCGGGGCGGAGCTAGATGAGCAGTCGCGCAGGGCTAAGGACGTTTGACCAAAGCCCACGCGCAAGCGCGCCCATCAACCCGGCGGCTTTCAGATCTCATTGCCTTTGCAACAACCTGACTTCACCGTAGTTGCTCGCGGCATTCCGTTGCCTATCGATCGCCTCTCGTTCGACAGCTTCCCGGGCCAATCGCGCGGCCTTTACACCCCGAACATCGGGGAAAGGACGGCCCAATTGTCTGGCCTTGTTTTGAACCGCCAGCTTTGGCCGTTTCAGGACCACTGAAGCGCGGGCGGCCGAGGCGCCGCTTTCCACCAATTTGCAAAGGAGTTCAATTTGTTCGGCAGTCCACCTGCGACACATAACGCGAGTCATTCACATACTCTATATTTTACAATGTGCAATTTTCCTCGGCCCTATCGAAAACGTATCGGGCGGAATGGTCTTGATCTGTTCGTTGCCCGACAAAAAATTTACTTTTTTGAAAAATGGGGCGGTGTCGCCGGTAGCTCGCTGGGGGCAGAGTGCAACTCGGAGAGGAGCTGCTGCCGCCGAACACAGTATCGGCATTATCTCCGGAACCAAACGTGGGCATCAGAAGTTCAGTCTTCGTATTGGGCCGGGAAAAGGAATCACGCCATGGAACAGAGCGACACACGATCGCTGCAGCAGATCAAGCGCGAGACCGAGCAAACCCGGGCCAACCTGACCAACACGGTCGAGCAGCTCCGCGCCACGGTGACTGAGACCGCAACCGACATCCGGCAGCGCATCCGACCCGAGGCGATCAAGGTGGAAGTATCGCAATATATCAGGAGCCGAGGCGGACAGTTGGTTGAGGACGCGACGGCGGCGGCGAAGCGAAACCCGATGCAAGCCGTTGCCCTTGGGGCGACAGTGGCCTATCCGCTGCTTCGGATCGCACGAGCAGTTCCGTTGCCCGTCTGGCTGGTGGGCGCAGGTCTCTTCTTGACCGGCTCCAAAGGACAGGAAGTGACCCGGAGGGCAGCCGAAGCGGCTTCCGACCTTTCGAATTCGATGATGAACCGGGCCCGAGACATGGGTGATCAGGCGTTGGATGCGGCGTCTGCTGCGCAGTCGTATGCATCGGAGAAGATGGATCGCCTGACCGATGCGGTGACGGGTGGAAACTCACAGGCGACGGTCTCCGGCACTGGAACCACTTTCAATCCCCGCGTCGACCAATTCCCAGAAGGCGCTGCATTCCCCGGCGATGGCGGACGCGTTTCGGGGCCCACCAGCGTCCGTGACATTGCCTCCGATGCTGCGTCGGCCTCCCGCAGAGCAATGGAGACAAGCAGAGATATGGGTCTGCAAGCGGCCCGCACGGTTCAGGATGCAGCCTCCAGGTTCGGGGAGCGTACCGGGAAGAGCTTTATGGAGACGGTGGAACAAAACCCATTGCTGGTAGCCGGTGTGGGGCTGTTCGTCGGCGGACTTCTGGCAAGTGCGCTGCCTCGCTCCGATATCGAAAAGAGCGTCCTCAGTGCGGCCAGGCGTGGCGCCGAGGACGCGGCGTCAGGCGCGGTGAGTGCCGCCAAAGGCGCGGTCGGGAGCGCCTATGACGAAGCGGCCAAGCAGGCTCAGGCGGAAGGACTCACTCCCGAGGGAGTAGGCGAGGCTGCACGGGACATCGGCGATCGATTGCGTCACGTCGCGGAAGCGGCAGTCACGACCGCTTTCGAGCCGCCTCAAAACGGAAATGAACATCAACAGCGAAGCACCCAAGGGGAGACCGATCATGGCTGACCAAACATTCAGGACCACGGACAGAGCCGGCTCAAGCTCGAGCTCCCCCGGTTTCGAGGGAGCCCAGAGCGCGAAAGATCAGGCGCTGTCCGCCGGCCGCGAGTTGAAGGACCGCGCCAAGGACATGGCCGGATCCTCCGCGGAGGCGGTGAAGGAGCAAGCGTCCGGGTTGGTCGAGGCCGCGAAAGACGCCGCTTCGCAAGCAACCGAGAAGCTTCAGCACGCCGTCGATGGCCAGAAAAATGCGGGCGCCGAATACGTTGGAAGCTTGGCGGACACCATGCGCCGCGCGGCACGGGAATTCGACAACGACCTGCCGATCGCAGGTACTTATATCCGCAAAGCCGCGTCCCAGGTCGAAGTCGTCTCCGACTCCATTAGAAACGGAAACTTCAGCGATCTCTATCAAAGCGCGCAATCCTTTGCGCGGCGGCAGCCCACGGCATTCCTTGGAATGGCCGTGCTCGCCGGGTTCGGGCTGATCCGGTTCTTGAAGAGTTCAGCGGAGGGCTCGGGCGACCGTAGGCCGGCATGGACCGGTTCGGATAATCTCAATCAGCGTGGGGCGGGGTGGAGCGGCGCCAACAATCCAAATACTTTCCGCGAAGCGGATTTCAGGCAACAGGGGTATCGTGATGAGTTTACCAAATAGCCGATCAATTCCCGAGCTCCTCAGCGAAGCGGTAGGGCAACTCGCAAAGCTGGTCGGCAACGAGTTCGAGTTGGCTCGAGCCGAAATATCTGAGAAAGCGAACCAAGCCGGTCGGGCGGCGGGGATGATAGGTGCAGGCGCGGTCATCCTGATTCCCGCGCTGGTCGTGTTGCTATTCTCGATCGCCGCCGCTCTGAAAAGTGCCGGGTTGTCCGAACCCGTCGCTTATCTCCTGACCGCGATAGGTGCGGGAGTGATTTCGGCCGCCTTGATAGCCATCGGACTTAATCGACTGAAGGGCGATGCTCTCAAGCCCTCAGTCACTCTCGAGCAAGTGCAGCGAGACAAGATCGCCGCAAAGGAGATGGTCCGATGAATCAGGTCATGGAAAGAGGCTCGAACTTCGTTCGTGATTTGGGCGAGGCGGCTCGGGAGAACCCCCTCTCGGCCGCGCTAATCGGGATGGGAGTTCTTTGGATGTTTGGCGGCGGCGCTGCTGCTGCGGCCGCGCGGCGGGCAGCCATGGACAACATGCCGGATGCCGGCCGTGCGGCTTCAACTGCCGCTGATTCAGTGCTGCACGCGGGTGCAGCGGTCGGAGACAATGTCGCGTCGGCATCCCGAAGGATCCAGGGCAGTGCGTCCAGCGCTCTCGAGGGAGCAACGCGCAGTGCATCGAGCGCCATGGAGGGAGCAACGCGCTTCGGACGAGAGCAGGCCGATACGCTGGCACAATACGCCAGGGTCATCCCGGAGTCGGGGGGGCAGATGATGAGCACGCTTCGCTCGAACCTGTCCGAGCTGTTCGAGGCCCAACCATTGGCGTTGGGCGCCATCGGCCTCGCGATCGGCGCCGGCATTGCGGCTGCGGTTCCTTCGACCCAGATGGAAGCAGAGTATCTCGGCGAAGTCAGCGATGCAGTAAAAGAGAAGGCAAAGCAATTTGCGACGGAACAAACTGAACGGGCGACTGCAATGGCGGACGACGCATTGAATGCAGCCGCTGAAGAGGCTCGGAAGCAAGGGCTTAGCGTCGAAGGAGCGAAATCGGCGGCCAGCGAGGTATCGGAGAAAGTCTCTCGGGTCGCGGATGCAGCCCGTCGAGGCGCTTCCGAGCGCACCGGTGCTAATTCCGGCTGATCGGAAAGGGTCAAAACGGTCCGACAAGGGGCGGCCCGCTCGGCTGCCCTTTTTCATATGAACACCGCCTGCAGAGCGCTGCACTTTCTAAATAGTTCCCGAAAGGTCCGGTATGGGACAGACCGCCAGGCTCCCCTAGGGTCAAATCGGCTCTCGGGGTAGGGCAAATGCGTAGCTCTTTTTCAACTGTAGATCGGCCGAGCTGTCCGACGTGTAAACACAGCATGGGTTTGGCCCGGATTTCGCCCGGCAAACGTGGCTATGAAGACCGAACGTTCGAATGCAGCACTTGCCAGCGCATCGAGAAAATTAGCTTGCCCGTTGATCCGATGAAAACTGATGCTCCCGGCTGGCTCGCGGGCGAGCTGAGGCCGCCCCGCTGAATGTCGGGACGCGGACCGCTGCTAGTCATTTCCTAGAGTAAGGTCACCCGGGCAGCCCGGGCGATAAGCTGATCCTGATCGAAGGCCGTTTCCAGGGATTGCCGGTAAGACTTCCACCAAAGTGCATCGAGCTCCTGGGTCATCACCTCGAAAACAATGAGGTCATCCCGGCGCTCGCCGCCATGCGCCTGTTCCGACCCCTGGGCCGGTGCGCGCGTGAACGCGGTGATGCCGCCAAACTTCTCGATCAGGTCCCTGCGTACCTCTTCATACAGGCTGTCTCTGAACCGGCGGCCCTGATTGTCATAAAGTGGCAGGAATAACTCGATGACATACATGGCCGGTGACTACGCCAGAGTGCGAAATGTGATGGAGTAACGAGTCTCGGATATCGGCGGGATGCTGTGTTCCCATGAGGAACGCGCCTCGCCGCTAATGACGTAGAGCGACCGCGGCTCAATCTCCAACGTAAACCGTTCCCACCGCAGTCCAGCTTTGCGTCTTAGGCGAAACGGGCAGGCAGCCCCCAGCGACAAACCAAAGATCAAACCGAATTGCTTCTTGTCTCGATGCCATCCGATGCCGGCGCCCGGCAGATATTGCGTGATCAGTACTTGCGCGATCCGGGTATTTTCAGGGGCTCGAGAGCGCTCGATCCGCGAGATGTAAGTTCTCAGCCAGGAAGGCGCCGGCTTTGCCGCATCCAGTCGCTGTCGGCTGAAGTCATAGGAAAAGCCGAACGAGGCGATGCGTCTTTTTCCTTCATAAGCACCGAACTGAAAGGGTTCGAGTTCCAGCTCGGCAAGGCGGTCGATTAGCTCTCGCTCCTCCGCCGGAGTGACGAACTCGGGGTGGTATTGCAGTCCCTCGGGCGCCAATGCGGATGGGCCGAATAGCGAGAGTTGGGGCACGCTCATGTTTGCGCTTTGGGACCTCTCAAGCACGCTGCGTACGATCTGCAGGGAACAGAAAAAGTCGGTAACGGTTCCCGCGAGCAGCAATGTTCTCCGAAGTGGGCGCATCGCGCCAAACAGGCGGTCGCAACGAAGAACCCCTTTTGAACTCCGGAGCGAATATCTCGTTTAGTTTTTTGCGGGAGTCGAGGAGAAGACGATAATGTCGGACGCGATTAGTGAAACCAAAGGTCCTGGCGACGCTGACCTGTTGCGTCTCATCATTGAAAGCGTCACCGATTTTGCCGTTTTCGCGCAGGACGAGTTCGGCAAGGTGATCAGCTGGAATATCGGTGCAGAGCGTCTGACGGGGTATTCCGAGCAAGAAATTCTCGGCCAGAACGGTGACATCATTTTTACGCCGGAGGACCGGGCGGCGGGAGCCCCGCAGGATGAGCGATCGAGAGCATCCCGTAATGGTCGAAGCGAAGACGAAAGGTGGCATCAACGAAAGGATGGATCTCGATTCTGGGGCTCCGGGCTGATGATGCGGCTGCGCACGGGCGTCGGCTTCGTCAAGATCATGCGCGATCGTACGGCGCAACATACGAAGGAGATGGAGTTGAGGGAAAGCGAGGCTCGCTTCCGCATGCTCGCAATCTCGATCCCCCAGTTGGTGTTTCGGTCCTACAGCAATGGCTCGCGGAGTTGGGGCAGTCCGCAGTGGGAAGTCTACGCGGGGCTGTCCGATGCAAATAGCCGGGGGTTCGCCTGGCTGGAGGCCATACACCCGGACGACCGCGAGTTGACCCGCCACCAATGGCAGGATGCGCAGCGTTCAGGCGAATACTACGTCGAACACCGGATCCGTCGCGCTGCGGATGGACAGTACCGGTGGCATCAAACCAGGGCGAAGCCCGCTGGCACATCTGCGGCCGAGTGGGTCGGTACGTCGGCCGATGTTCATGAAATGCGCGGTCTGCAGGACCGGCAGCAGGTTCTGCTCTCCGAACTGCAGCACCGCACCAGGAATTTGCTCGCCCTTGTGCAGGCGATCGCTCGGCAAACGATGAAGACGAGCAACTCGCTGCAAGATTTCTCCCGCGAGTTTGAAAGCCGCTTGGGAGCCTTGTCGCGCGTTCAGGGAGTTCTTGCGCGGACCGATCAGGGCCCCATCGAGCTGGAGCAGATTGTCCGTGCCGAACTTGAGGCGCATGGCGCCGGCGAGGCGGCAGAAATCAGCGGTCCGCGGGTTGAATTGGCCCCGAACGCAGCCCAGGCATTGGCGTTGGCGCTTCACGAGCTTGCCACCAATGCCGTCAAGTACGGCGCGTTGCGCCAACCGCCGGGAAAGCTGGACGTGAATTGGCAGTTGAGGCAGCAGGGTGGCGATATCCGGGTCATCCTGAATTGGCGCGAGCAGAACGTCACCATGTCCGAACCCCCTGATGCGCCGCGACGCCGCGGCTACGGGCGCGAGCTAATCGAGCGCGCGCTTCCCTACCAGTTGAATGCGACCACCAATCTTCAGTTCACCGACCAAGGCGTGAGCTGCTCGGTCGAATTGCCATTGGAGCTGACTCAATGAAACCTCCGAACCACAAGTTATGTGGCCAACACGTGCTCATCGTCGAAGACGAATACTTTCTCGCGCAGGATCTGGCGGAGTATTTCCACGATCTCGGCGCCGAAGTTATGGGTCCCGTCGCTAGTGTCAAGGAAGCCCTCAAACTTCTGGAGGTCTCCGACGTGCAAGCCGCCGTCCTCGACGTCAACCTGAGAGGGGAGCGGGTCTACCCGGTTGCCGATGCTCTCCGGCAGAGGCATTTGCCGTTCGTTTTCGCATCCGGCTATGGCGGCGAATCTGAGCCAGCTGCTTATGCGGAAGTCCCTCGCTGCGTCAAGCCCGTGGATTTCGCGCTGCTCGCCAAGACGCTAGCTGACCAGATTGACGGGTCCAACCGAGCGCGTCTGAACCACTGATCTTGCTGTTCGCTTCAGAACGTTAGTCCACCGGTTGAGTGTTGCTGCAATCATTTTTGAGCGGCCCACAATATTGTGGGTTGAAATGTCCGGTACCGTGCGTACCAAACTCACCATCCTCGGATATCCTCTGTCGATATGGATAGCTGAGAGTTTCATCACGCTCCGCTTGCCTTGGGAGCGCATTGGATGAACAACCTTCTCCTCGACCAGCTTTCACCGGCGGACCTGAAGGTTCTTGAACCCTATCTCAGATCGGTTCATTTCAAGCAGCATCACGTCTTGTTCGATCCCGATCAGGAAATCCGCTCCGTCTATTTTCCGTCCGGCGTGGTCATTTCCCTGGTCGTGACACTCTCGACGGGCGAGATGGTGGAAGCCGCAATGGTTGGAAGGGACGGGGTGGTCGGGGCGCTGGCGGCCCTCGACGGCAAAGTGGCAGTGAGCCGCGGGGTCGTACAACTGGGCGGCGACAGTGTGGTATGCGATGCCGAGGCCTTGAAGGCTATTGCCTTGCAGCGCCCACAATTGCTTTCACTGCTGATCCGTCACGAGCAGACGGTCTACGCCCAGGCGCAGCAATCGGCAGCATGCTTCGCCACTCACCACGTGCAGTCCAGGCTGTGCCGGTGGCTGTTGCGGGCTCGGGACCTATCCGGCAGTGACACGCTTTCGTTCACGCAGGAGTATTTGGCGGAGATGTTGGGCGTACGACGCACAAGCGTAACGGTGGTAGCCCACACACTGCAAAGTGCGGGATTCATCAAATATGCCCGAGGCAAAATCCAGATCGTGAATGAAGAAGCGCTGCAAGATACCGCATGCGAATGCTACCAGACCGTCAAGCAGCAATACCGGCGGCTGGTCGGAAGAGAGAGCAATACCTGAGCGCCCAGGGACACTGTCGAGTCGCAGCCTGCTGCGCGAATACACCGGCTACTTCGCAAGCAAACCTATTGCGCCAATGATGGCAGCGGCGCTTCCGACCAACATGAGAGCGGCGGACCAGGCACAGCGGGTAAACTGCCTTCGATTAAGGTGACCTTGCATAACTAGCCAATCCAAAAGTGCCGCTTGGGTTCCCACCACCACATCGTCCGGAGTAGATCCATCGCGATGGGAACGAGCCGTCCGCTGCAGGATTGACTGAGGCTAAGCTTTGGCCAACCGGCATTCCTCGTTCGAAAAGCGCAGATGCAAAACCCTCCGGCTACTGTCGCTATGGTCTTTGCCGGGGGTCTTGGGCTCGCGGCCTATCATGGCGGAATTTACGAGTCCTTCTCGCGGCGCTCGCTTCCACTTCACTGGGTAGCCGGATCTTCCGCGGGAGCCGTGACGGCTGCGCTTATAGCAGGGAACGGCAGCGAAAACCGGATCGCGCGGCTGCAGGCGTTTTGGAATTTTCCGCCAGCAATGAATTATCGCGCGACGCCATTTCGACATCTGGCGGCGTGGATGGGCGCGGTTCGCACCAGGCTCGTTGGTAGTCCAGGGCACTTCCACCCCCGAATTCCTTCCGTCAACCCCTTCGGTTTTCGTAGTCTTTACGATCTTGCGCCGATGCGGGAACGCATAGAATCGTTGGTCGACTTCGGCCGCCTCAACAGTGGCGAGATGAGGGTCTGCGTCGCGGCTACGGACATTGAAAGCGGTGACTCCGTGATCTTCGATTCTCACAAGGAGCGCATCCAGGTCGAGCACCTTATGGCCAGTTGCGGTTTTCTGCCGGAATTCGCGCCCATTGAAGTGGACGGGAGATTTCTCGGGGATGGCGGACTGTCCCTGAACGCACCTTTCGATCCCATTTTGGAATCCGATACCGACGGCCTGCTGTTGTACGTCATTGATTTATACGCTCGTGATGGGCGGCGCCCGGCCACGCTTGAGGCTGCGGCGGAACGAAAAAACGACCTGCTATTCGGGAATCAAACCTACATCCGCCTGAAATATTGCATGGAGCTGAACAGGCTCGGCCGGAAGCTCAAGGGTGGCGGCGACCGGCCGGCCAAAGTTGTGCTGCTAAGCTATCGACCCGGTCTCGAAGAACCCGGTCCGGAAAAATCATTCGAGTTGTCAGCCGCCGCACTCGCGCAACGCTGGCGCGCCGGCGTCCTTGACATGGACTGCGCGGAGCATTTGCCCGCAAAGGAAGAACTGGTCGTCGTGCGCCGGACCTAGTGCGGCATTTCGATCGTCCTGTACTCTGCCTTGGAACTTACGTGCATGATCGCGGTTTGCTGGCCTGCGAGGGACACATGATGAAGTCGAAGCAATACGCGGCGCTGCCGTTTCGCAAGCACCAGAACCGGCTGGAGGTGCTGTTGATCACAACCCGCACCAAGCGCCGCTGGTCCGTACCCAAGGGATGGCCGATCGAACGCGAGACGCCGCACGGTACCGCGGCCATTGAAGCATTCGAGGAGGCCGGATTGATCGGCAGGATCGCCCCCGTCGAGGTCGGGAGATTCAAGCATCGCAAGCAGAGCAAGAAGCAGGACGTGAAGTGCGACGTGCGAATTTTCCCTTTGCAGGTGATGACGGAAAAATCTGATTGGCCGGAGAAAGGCCAGCGGCGGCGGCTCTGGGTCTCGCACCGGGCTGCCGCGCGCCTCGTTCACAAGACCGGGCTCAAAAAAGCCATTCAGAATCTGGGGCGTGATCGCTGAAGCGAGAGTTGCCGTTTCGACAGCAAACTCCCCTGCACGAGGCGCTTCTGTTTCGCTTAATGGTCGCAAACCGGGTTGCTAGGGCCGAAATGCCGCCTTCCTCCCCGGACGCCTTCAGGAACGTTCCCTCGCCGCAGGCGTTTTAATCCATGTACGAAATTGCAACAGAGGATCGATGCTGCAGCGATGAGTTTTCCGTGGCCTGTCACAGACGATGAATTGGCGTTGAATGACGCATTGGAAATTGTGATGCGTTACTTCGATCTGCCCCTTGACGAGAAGGACTACGCCAGCGTCGAGAAGTTCGCGGCACAAGCGATCTTCGAGGACTGGAAAGCCGGCACGCGGCACAAAATCATTCTTGCCAACAAGGCCATCGCGGCGGTGGAGGAGAACCATCCCCTCGCCAACAAGCTGCGGCGGATCTCGAAGGCATCGTGAACACAGTTTAGGGGGCCTTAGCCCCCTACCAGCGTCTTTCGTCACCAGCGTGAGTTTCGTTTTTCGCGATTATGGCATTTCATTCGGGCGCAAGCGCCGGTCCGTCTGCCTCGCCGTGGGCTTCGACTTCTCGTAGTTCTGGTAGATCGTGCGCGTCGCCTGCACTGGGTTGAGATAACGCGACCTCGGCTCTACTCAGCCCCATGCTCGCCGCAACTTCACCTGCGGCTCGAATGCCGGTTTCGTACGCGCCGTGCGCGGTCGAGAAAAACTGTGCAGACGTTGCCTCGCCTGCGAAGAACAAGCGCCCATCGACCGGCGCAGCGAGAACTGCTCGGTCGTTTGCATGACCGGGAAGCGCGTAGGAATAGGAGCCTCTGGCGTCAATGTCTCGCGCCCAAGAGGACGCCGCGCATGGGTGCACCTTCGTGCGAAAGTCAGCGCCCAGCAGAGCCACGAGTTCGTCAATGGCGAAGGCCGCCAGCTCTCCGCACAACTCCAGTTCACGTGCAAGACTGCCGCCGAAGAACGCCTCGATGCATGGTTGTCCGAGTGGCCGTAGATCATAGCTGCCCGTCGCAGTCCGGCTGATGGAGCCGAACAGATGGCCATCCTCAGGAAATAGTTCGGGTTCATCGATAGCCAGCATCACCTTTTCCGCATGCCCGAGCGGCAAGCCGGCTGCAGCGACGATCTTTCGTGGAAGTGTCGGCCTGAAATGCACTGCCTGTTGGGCCATGAGAGCGGTCGGCAGCGTGTAGATGACGCGCTGTGCCAGGAGAGTCCCTCGCGATGTCTCGATCCTGATTTGATGACCAGTGTGATCAATCGCGCTCACGCGCGTTTCCAACGCCACCTCGCAGCTCGCGCCATAGCTGGAGACCAGAGCGCCATAGCCATTTCGCACTCTCCAGTTCAAACCGGTTTCGAGATAGTTGGCGACATCATGCACCGAGATCGCGGCAAGCTCGGACCCATTGACGTAGCTACTTACCGCGTCGATCAACGCATTCCATCTGTTTCCACTTTCCAACCAGGCCGCTGCCGCTGTGTCGGCAGGTAGTTCCGATGCGACTTCGACACGTTCGTAGAAGGCCTCGGAAGCTGCGTAGAATTCCCGCTGTTGGGCGAGAGAAAAATTTAATTCGTAGCTCTGCTCGCCCCAGTGAGGTGGGCCCTCAGCAATATCGAAGTTCAACGTCTCGGCAATCGGCACAAACGCGTTCTGGTCTGCCGAATGGAGCCATTCGCATCCGACATCGAATACGGTTCCGCCGGGCAAGTACCTCGTCAGCGCGCGTCCCCCAATGCGGTCCCTGGACTCGAGGATGATGACCGATAGGCTGTAACCAGCGAGCGCCCGATATGCTGCTAAGCCTGCTGCTCCAGCACCGATGATTGCAACGTCTACTTCCGAACTGAGCCGCATGTGCAGTACTAGCCGTCTTCGCACCATTCGCGGGTGCTGAGCGGCACCCGACCCGGGTGCGGGGCGTATCTGGAGAGTCTAGGGTCTCCAATTCTCCGTACCGCAGGCCGTTCCCGCAGGGCCGATCGTCAGAGCGGTTTGCTATAGGTGAGGCGATGACTATGATCGTGTAGTGTGCGCTGACTTGGCGCATCGTTTGAATCAAGTTTTGCTGTTCCGTACATTCAACTGCGATCAAAAAAGATTGCCGACGGAGGGAACGTCGCAGGGTTGCTCCCGATTGACGGGGTATGACAACCGCCTATTACAGCTCCGAGTCTCCGGCGGAAGACGCGTTCTACATAGCCTATGACTATCTGGAACGCGCTGGCGCAGTGTCCGAGGAAATGCCCGTCTACGTTTTCCTGGCACATGAGATAAGACGTCTCGTCGACCAAGGCGTAAGAAACAAAATCAAGCTCGCGAACCTCGCCATCGGCGCCTTCTATGATCGTTTTGAAATCAACGAGCAGGCTGGTTGACGATCATGGCAGATACGACCGGCATCCGCGAGCATATGGAAGTGATCGGCTCGGACGGTGTCCACGTCGGCACTGTCGATCGGTTGGAGAGTGATCGAATTAAGCTCGCCAGATTGGATAGCGAAGACTATCGCCACCACTTCATAGCTCTCGAGCTTGTCGCGGAAGTAGAGGGAAACAAGCTGCGGCTGTCCGTGAATGCGGACGAAGCCGTGAGTCTTGAGGAAGACTTCTAGGCGCCAGGGCAGGGCACATCACCACGGCCGTCTGTTCCTTCCATTGGCGACGCCGGTCCGAGAACCGATTTGCTCCCAACATTGGCCCAGTTGCGGCCCGGCGGAAGGAACCGTTTGGCGTAATTGCGGTTTAAAGCGCAGAATTCAGGGAGGTGAGCGATGGATTGGAATTGGCGCGACCTGCTCGGTCTGGGCTTATTCCTGGTGCTGTTTAGTGCGGCTTTGATCGCCAATGTGAGTGACGGCTCGATGTCGCGAGTCCGGGGGGCGTGGGTCACTCAAGCTATGCGCTAAAAGCGTCGTATTGGCAGGGATAGAGGAGGGAAAGCCTCAAGCCGCGACTCGATCGGTCGTTGTGGGGAGGGAGCACCCGAAGCGGCAGGAATAAGCCTGCGATATGATCTTCAGAGCTAGTTCGTGTCGCGGGATATGAATTTATGGAAGCGGCTGAGCTTTCCGTCTTTTGTTTTCTCCTGGTACAAGAATTGTAACCCTGCCTCCTCGAACTTCTCGAAGAACTCGTCCCAACTGATCTCTTCCAGGTTTTTTTCCTTCGGTCCGAAATCGATGCGGAGAATGCCGACTTGCCCGCCCTGTTCCGTCTTCTTGACCGTCGCCGGCGCACCGCCGCGCTCCTCGACCCATTTCTTGATCTTCTTGCGGTCGGTAGTGGTGTGACTTTCACTCATCGGGCCAGCTCTGAGTTGAAGCTTCATTGGCCTCATAACCCGGGATTCTGTCAGCGGGTCCGCAGACGCGCATAATTTACCGGCGCTTAACGTGTGTTAAACGGAGCTGGCTAGCTTGGCAGTTGCATCACCTTCAAAGGACTGCGCCGAGAAAGTAAGTCGATAGAGGATTTCACCCGACTCTCGCAAAACCTCCATTCGCCACTCGGGTCCCGCTTTTAAAGCCCCGTCAAGATCACGCAACATCTCGCCGCAGGCTGTCGTCGCTTCCGCCCAAGCTGCTTCGTCGTCTGGCAGCTCGACACCTTCATGGGGCCAGGCTGGCGCGCCCTGGCCATAGTTGATGCGGTAAAAATAGAGAGGCATGGCAAGCCCTTCGATGGATCGACAGCCACCGAGCTTTACGCCCGGCAGCGGAGGCACCGTCAACTCGGTCTCGAGATTAGGGTTCCAAAATTGTTCGACGAAGCGAGTGAGCTCGACGTCGCCGGGAGCAATGAGAGGTCCGTACCCATGCGAATTCGATGGTTGTTTCTATCCTGGGCTCGCCGGCTTCAGGAGATTTAGCTCGTCGGCCATTTCCTCCACGACCTCGAACCAATCACCCGGACTTTTCTGGTGAAACAACTTCATTGTGGGGTACCACACGGTTTCACGACCCTTTTCTGGCCATCGCCAATCGCAATCGCGGTGGAGCATCGTCCAGACCGGAAGGCCAAGCGCGCCGGCTAGATGCGCCACCATCGTGTCTACCGTGACGATCAGGTCCAGGTGCGTCATTCTGTCAGCCAGGGTCTTGAGCACAGGCGTCGCAATGTCCTCGGCCGGGATCGTGGGTGCCAAGCCTCGAGCCGGCCCCTGCTGAAGTGAAAGCAAGCGAACGTCGGGTCTGTCGAGCAATCGAGCAAACAGATGAGGCGGTGCCGAGCGCTCGCTGTTCCAACTTCCTGCTTCCCAGACCAGTCCGATCAAAGTGAACGGACTTGCGGGTTTGCTGCGGTATTCTCGAGGAAGATAGGGGATTCTGCTGGCGATGAGCTCCGGCGTTACCCTGAGAGCATGGGCAAGTTCCATGACCTCCACATCGACATCGAAGTTTGCTTCCGGGTCCCCCTCGTGGAGCGGCACCACCTGATCGACCCCCTCGACCTCGGCTACCAGGGACAGCAATTCTGGTTGGACCCAGACGATCACCTTGCGTGCGATCTCTCGCAGTGGCTTGGCGAACCGGATGAACTGGATTGTATCACCCAGCCCATGATAGCAGCGGACCAGCACCACCTTGTCGCGCAAATCCTCGCCACGCCATATTCGCTGGCAATGGCGCTCTCCGGTATGCTTTATCGCTCCGGAAAGGCAATATTCCGTCAGGCTTTGATCGCTTAGCCCCCAGGCGCTCGCAAAATCGTTTCGGCGCAGCGCATCAGTCCATTGCCGGTGAAGAGCCGAGTTCAATCGAAGGGCCCTCAGCTCAACCAAGAACAAAAGGGCATGCTAACGCGCAGAGGACTTGGTGGATCGGAGCGACTTCGCCGCGTCCAGATGTTTCTGCAACACGTCGACCTGTCCCTTCGCATAGTCGCCGGCAGCGTCAGGCTGCTTTGACTCTTTCTTGTATTCCGCGAGTTCTTTTTGGTGATCGGCAACCATGTGCGTTGCAAAATCGCGATCGAACCGCGCACCCGTCATCTTGGACATCTTCTGGGCGTCGGCTTTTTGTTTGGCGTTGGGGCCATCCGGCGGGGCCATACCTAGCGACTTTGCTGCATCCATGGCCTTCTGGTTCGCGGCAGAGTGGTCGTCCGACAGCATCTGCCCGTACTTCTTGACGTCATCGCTTTGACCATTCTGCTGGGCCAGTTTGCCCATCTCGATTTCGGCATAGTTGCCTTCAATGGCTTTCTTCAGGAATGCCTGGCTCGCCTTGCCAGCCGCAAGGGCTGGAGAGGCCATGAACACTGCGATGATAGCGACTGAGGTGAGCTTCATTTGTGTATCCCCTGTTCTGGAGCGTTTGTTCGATCCATAACCGGATGTTGTGCGTCGAGTTCCGTCGCTCTATGACTCGACATTGATGAGCAAAACGATCTCGGCGGCCGTGGCGGAAAGCTCCAGCGCCTAAACAGCTAACACGATCTTCTTCTTGTTCTTCTTCAAGATAGAAGAAGCTGCCGCCCGCCGCCCGATCAGCGGCGGCTGCCCACTATCATACGTTAGCAAATCTGTTTTTTTGCGGTGCTGGCGCTCGGACCTTCGCGCTTGCAAGCGCGCGCCTCGGAACCAACGCGATGATCGTACGTTCGCCGAAACGTACTTACCTTACTGCCGGCTTGCATTCACACGAGCAGACACACATGCACGCACCCAGTCCGCCACCCCGCAAGGTACGCATCGGAATTGTCGGGGTCGGAAATTGTGCCAGCTCTCTGGTCCAGGGGCTTAGCTACTATCGAAAAGCGAAATCCAACGAGCCGGTCCCCGGATTGATGAACGTTAATCTCGGGGGCTATCACATCAGAGATATCGAGGTAGCGTCAGCCTTCGATGTGAACGCGGCGAAAGTCGGCAGGGACGTCGCCGATGCAGTGTGGGCCGAGCCCAACAATACGCATCGGTTCGCCGACCTCGCGCCGACCGGTGTCACCGTCATGCGCGGGCGGACACTGGACGGCATCGGACAATATCTACGTGATGATATCGAGATATCGGATGAAGAAGAGGCCGACGTCACCTCCGCACTAACCCGATCTCGAACCGACGTTCTGGTGTCCTATCTGCCGGTCGGCTCGCAGAAAGCCACCGAATGGTACGCGGAGCGCGCACTGGAAGCCGGCTGCGGCTTCGTGAACTGCATACCAGTCTTCATCGCATCTGACCCGAAGTGGCGCGCCCGTTTTGAACGTGCCGGCCTTCCCCTCGTGGGCGACGATATCAAGAGCCAGGTTGGAGCCACCATTATTCATAGGGTGTTGGCAAATTTGTTTCGAAGCCGCGGTGTCCGGCTTGACCGCACCTACCAGCTTAACTTCGGCGGAAATGCCGATTTCAAGAACATGCTTGAGCGCGAGCGGCTGACGTCAAAAAAAATATCCAAAACCCAGGCTGTGACCAGCCAGTTTGAAGTGCCGATGGAGCCCGACAATATTCATGTCGGCCCGAGTGACCACGTGCCTTGGCTCTCCGATCGAAAGATGGCGTATATCCGCTTGGAAGGCACCGCTTTCGGCGGTGTGCCGCTTAGCGCCGAGCTGAAGCTGGAGGTCTGGGATTCTCCGAACTCCGCTGGGGTCGTGATCGATGCGGTACGCTGCGCCAAGCTGGCGATGGACCGTGGCGTCGGCGGCGCCCTGATCGGTCCGTCCAGTTACTTCATGAAGTCACCGCCGGAGCAATTCGCCGACGAAGAGGCTCGTCAGCGAACGTACCGTTTCATTGCCGGCGATGCGTAGGGGGCTGCGAGGTGGCTACACATGTCCATCTCGTGCGCCACGGTCATCACGGACTGTTGGGCCGCGTGCTCTGTGGTCGCATGCCGGGCGTAGCGTTGGACGAACTGGGGTGCCGCCAAATGGCTGCGGTCGCGGAAACGGTGAAGGCAATCGCTCCTTCCACGTTGCAATCCAGCCCGCGAAACAGGGCGCTTCAGTCGGCTGGCATATTGGCGGAGCGATGCGGTCTCCCGGTGGAGGTCATTCCCGCGTTCGATGAGATCGACATGGGCGTATGGACCGGGACTGAGTTCGGCCAACTTGCGTCGGACCCGCAATGGCAACGATGGAACGAGAAGCGGGGCAGCGCCCGCCCTCCCGCTGGAGAGAGCATGGCCAGCCTGCAGAATAGGGTGATTCGGCATATCGAACAGCTTCGCGCTATTCGAGGGCCGATAGTGATCGTGAGCCATGCCGAACCGATCCGAGCGGCATTGATGCATTATCTTTCGGTGCCGCTGGATGCATTTCAATCCGTGACCATTGATCCCGCAAGCATCAGCTCAATACTGCTCGACGGCGCGCGCGGGCTCGTTTCTCGAATGAACGGTGAGGTGACGGTGTGAAGATCGTTATCTTCGGTCTGACGATCAGCTCGTCATGGGGTAATGGACACGCCACGCTTTGGCGTGGGCTCAGCAAGGCCCTGATCCAGAGCGGACACCATATCGTGTTCTACGAGCGTAACGTTCCGTACT
The DNA here is from genome assembly GCA_045811665.1 of Bradyrhizobium sp. GTDB lineage: Bacteria > Pseudomonadota > Alphaproteobacteria > Rhizobiales > Xanthobacteraceae > Bradyrhizobium. The sequence continues at coordinate 2,868 of JBJMTO010000105.1, read as the reverse complement.
ACGCGGACATGCGGGACCTGAACGAAATTCCTGGCGGCCGGCTGGAGTTGTATGACGATTGGCAAAGCGCGCGCCGACGAGCCTCCACCGACCTGGCCGACGCGGACGTTGCGATCATCACTTCCTATTGCCCCGACAGTCTTGCTGCGACCGACATCGTGCTTGAACAGTGCCGTGCGTTGCGGGTGTTCTACGATCTTGATACGCCGGTAACGCTTGCCCGGCTCGAGGCCGGCGAATGCGTGCCCTATATCGGTGAATCGGGGCTGCGCGACTTCGATCTCGTCTTGAGTTATAGCGGGGGCGGCGCGCTCGATGAATTCCGCACGCGGCTTGGGGCCCGGCATGTCGCTCCACTGTATGGCCATGTCGATCCGGACTTGCACCATCCGACGCCGCCGCTGCGGCACTATCAAACGGATCTATCCTATCTGGGAACCTACTCGGAAGACCGTCAGGACGCTCTCGAGACGTTGCTGGTGGTGCCCGCGCAGTTGCGGCCCGATCGCAAGTTCCTGATTGGCGGCGCGTTGTATCCTCAGGACTTTCCGTGGTCTTCGAATATTTATTTTGTGCGCCACCTGCCGCCCGCCGAACACGCCGCCTTCTTCTGCTCCTCCCGATTGACCCTTAACGTGACGCGCCGCGCCATGGTCGAGCGGGGCTGGTGTCCTTCGGGTCGTTTGTTTGAGGCCGCGGCATGCGGCGCACCGATCGTCAGCGACATCTGGGAGGGGCTGGATGCATTCTTCCAGCCAAATGAAGAGATCATTTTGGCCGGCGGATCGCTCGACGTGGCGGCTGCCCTTGAGCTTGGGGACCACGAGTTGCAGACGATGGCGCGACGCGCGCGTGAGCGGACACTGCAAGAGCACAGCTCGCGCCAGCGGGCAGACGAGTTGGTTCAGTTGCTCGAAACGCCATCTCATCGGCGACGTGGCGTGCTGGATTCGGCGGAGGCGTAAGATGTGGGGTGTCATTCCGGCAGCAGGGCGAGGCAGCCGAATACAGCCGCTGGCGTTTTCAAAAGAACTCCTTCCGGTCGGAAGCAGGACAGACGGCGGCATCGAGCGGCCTTGCGCCGTCTCCGAGTATCTGGTCGAGCGGCTCATTCGGGGCGGCGCCGACAAAATCTGCTTTGTGATTTCACCTGGCAAATCCGACATCTTGGGTTACTTCGGCGATAGTTACGCCGGCGCTCAGATCGCCTATGTCGTTCAGCCGAATGCTGAAGGCCTTTGTGACGCAATATTCCGAGCCGGCTTTGTCGTCGGTGATAGTGAACCGGTGATGGTCGGATTGCCCGATACGATCTGGTTTCCAGCGGATGCATTGGACACGCTGCCGGATTGCGATTTGTCCTTTCTGCTTTTCCCAGTGGAGCACCCCGAATTCTTTGACGCCGTTGTCGTCGAAGGAGATCAGGTCAGGGAAATTCAGGTAAAGCAAAAAACAGCGGCTTCACACTGGATCTGGGGCGCGTTCCGAATGTCGGGATCAGGTTTCCGCGCTCTCAAAACGCTGTGGGAGTCCCGAGGATGCAGCGACGAATATTTTGGAACGCTCGTCAACAGCTATCTCTCGGCAGGCGGCACCGCCACCGGGGTCAAAACTGGCGAAGCTTACGTGGATGTAGGGACGCTCCATGGATATCGAACTGCAATGACTCTCCTGTTGAGCCGAGAGGAACTTGGAGCTTCCCGTCTCATGCCGCGACGCAAATCTGCGCCGCTTGACGCTGCAGCGCTGCACGGAGCTGAAACGTGAATAAAGCATATCTTTCAAAGGACGAGATCCGCCGTAGGGTCACTGCGTTGGGGCCGTGGTTTCATAACCTTGACCTTGACGGCGTGGCTACGGCGCCGTCGCATTTCCTGGGCGACTACCCTCGGGTAAAATGGCGCCACTTTTCGGATGTGGTCCCGACATGCCTGAAAGGAAAAACGGTCCTCGACATCGGGTGCAACGCCGGCTTCTATGCAATGGAAATGAAGCGTCGCGGCGCCGAGCGGGTGCTCGGGCTGGACACTCGCGACGAATATCTCGCTCAAGCTCGCTTCGCCGCAGAAGTGAATGGCCTTGACGTCGAATTCCGGAATTTGTCGGTTTATGACGTTGGGATGCTCCACGAAAGCTTTGACCTCGTCATCTTCATGGGCGTGCTCTACCATTTGCGCCACCCGTTGCTGGCGCTCGACCTGATCTATGAGCATGCCGCGGCGGACTTGATGCTTTTTCAGTCAATGCAGCGCGGCAGCGAGCGAGCAGGCAAGTTCGATCAAGACTACGACTTCTGGAGAACCGATCCATTCGACAGTGATGAATTTCCCAAGCTGCACTTCATTGAACACCGTTACGCCGATGATCCGACAAACTGGTGGATTCCCAACCGAAGCTGTGCCGAAGCGATGCTGCGAAGCGCCGGCTTCGTTATTGCGGCTCATCCGGAGCCGGAGGTGTATCTGTGCCGGCGGGGGAAGCGGCCGCACCATGAGGACGCCTACATGGTCCGGAGAGCCGGCGCATGATCGAAGCCGCGAAGATATGGAACGAGCCGAACAACAAATCGCACTGGGATCTTGAGCTCGACCCAGGCTGGACGCGATTTGCGGAGATGGCCATTCTCGCCGGAAAAGCCATACGCGCGGTTCATCCGAGCTTGCCTCGAGTTCTTGGCGGCATTTCGCCTATCGATCCAGGCTTTATCAACTGCATGAAGTCTGCCGGTGTGCTCGATCATGTTGACGCAGTAGCAGTTCACGGTTTCCCGCTCGACTGGAATTTGTGGCAAATCGATGAGTGGCCGAGCAAGATAGCCGAGATCGCGGCCATGGTGTCCGTTCCCGTCTGGGTCACTGAGATCGGCGT
>JBJMTO010000104.1:0-3152 GCA_045811665.1 Bradyrhizobium sp. | reverse complement strand
CAACGGCGGCACGGCGGCCATCCTGTTCTGCTTCGCTTGTCTTTATCTGTCGACTGCCGGTGGCGGGCCATACAGCCTCGACGCGATGAGGCGCGGCAAGTAAATTCTCGCTCACGAGCATGCTTTCCAAAACGGCGCTTGCCCGGACAAGGGCGGCGCCGTTGATTTTTGCGCGCCGACTTCTGTGCGCCCAATACGGCCCTGACATGCGGTGCCTAGCTGCAATGAGCAGCGACATGGGCGACGCGCGCGACGATCGTCAGCCCGGAAATTTCAGATCCAGCGGCACCGCTGCCTCGTATTTCGAATTGTGCAGCACCAGCGACGTCCTGACGTTGCGCACATGCGGCGCCGCCGTCAGATGGGTGACGAAATCCTGAAAGGTTGCCATATCCGGCGCCACGCATTTCAGAATGAAGTCGACCTCGCCCGAAAGCATCCAGCACTCGCGCACCAACGGCTCGGCCCGCACGAATTGCTCGAAGGCGCGCAAGTCGGCTTCGGCCTGGCTGGACAGATGCACGGATGCGAACACGGTGACGTCAAAGCCGAGCCTGCGCGGATCGAGAAGCCCGCGATAGCCCTGGATGTAGCCCTCTTCCTCGAGCGTTCGCACCCGGCGCAGACACGGCGGTGGGGAAATCCCTACCCGCTTGGCCAATTCGACGTTGGTAATTCGGCCGTCGGCCTGGATCTCGCTCAGAATTTTGAGGTCGATTTGGTCAAGATTCTTCGACACGCGGGTCCGGGTCCCTGGTGGACAAAACCGTGCTGGGTAGCCGCAACACTGATAGCGGTTTGCACCCTGTTGCGCAATTTTATTGCGCGCGGAGAGGCTCTGGCCAAGCAATCTCGGGAAAATTCGCTTAGGCGGATTGCAATTCTTGCATAGCTCGCCAGATATTCTAGACTTGGATTTGACACTTTCCCTGCCGCAGCGATGCCTTCCCAGCGCATTTCGCTGGCCGAACTGCCCTACACGATGGACTTGCCATGCCTGCCCCCATCCACGCCAAAGTCGTCATCGTCGGTTCCGGACCCGCCGGTTACACGGCCGCGATCTATGCCGCCCGCGCGATGCTGGAGCCCGTGCTGATCCAGGGCATCCAGCCCGGCGGCCAACTCACCATCACCACCGACGTGGAGAACTATCCCGGCTTTGCCGATGTGATCCAGGGCCCCTGGCTCATGGAGCAAATGGAAAAGCAGGCGCACCATGTCGGTACCCGGATCGTGACCGATCTCGTCACCAGGCTCGAACTTACCCATCAGCCGTTTCGCCTGACCTGTGACAGCGGCGATGTCTATCTCGCCGAGACCGTCATCCTCGCCACCGGCGCGCAAGCGCGCTGGCTCGGCATGCCGTCCGAGGAGAAGTTCAAGGGCTTCGGGGTTTCGGCCTGCGCCACCTGCGACGGATTCTTCTATCGCGGCAAGCAAGTCATCGTGGTCGGCGGCGGCAACACCGCGGTCGAGGAAGCGCTGTTCCTCACCAACTTCGCATCGCAGGTGACCATCGTGCATCGCCGCGATCACTTCCGCGCCGAGCGCATCCTGCAGGACCGGCTGTTCAAGAACCCCAAGATCACGGTGGTGTGGGATAGCGCCGTCGATGAAATCTGTGGCACCGAGAACCCGGGCAAGGTCACCCATATCCGGCTCAAGAATGTAAAGACCGGCGCCCTTACCGAACTGCCGGCCGACGGCGTATTCATCGCCATTGGACACGCGCCCGCGACCGAACTCATCCTCGGCCAGATCAAGCTCAAGCCGTCCGGCTATGTCGAAGTCGCGCCGAACTCCACCGCGACTTCGGTGCCCGGCGTATTCGCCGCCGGCGACGTGGCCGACGAAACTTACCGGCAGGCAGTGACGGCCGCGGGGCTGGGCTGCATGGCCGCCCTCGAAGCCGAGCGTTTCCTCGCCTTGCGCGCGAGCGAACGCGCGGCGGCGGAGTGATCATGGCTCGAACCCGCGACGGATTTACCGATATGGATTGGGATAAGCTGAAGGTGTTTCACGCGGCCGCGGAAGCAGGGAGCTTCACGCATGCCGGCGAGCAGCTCGGCCTGTCGCAATCGGCCGTGTCACGGCAGGTCAGCGCGCTGGAGCAGGAGCTCTCGGTCTCGCTGTTCCACCGCCATGCGCGCGGGCTCATTCTCACCGAGCAGGGCGACCTGTTATTCCGCACCGCCCATGACGTGTTCATGCAGTTGCAGGCCGCGCGGGCGAAACTCACCGACAGCCGCGAGCGGCCGAGCGGCGACCTCAAGATCACCACCACGCCGGGCGTCGGCATCAACTGGCTAATCCCGCGGCTTGGAGAGTTCACCGCGCTCTATCCGGAGATCCGGATTTCGCTGATCGTGACCGATGAGGAACTCGATCTTTCGATGCGGGAAGCCGATGTCGCGATCCGCACCCGCAAGCCGACGCAGCCGGATCTGATCCAGCGCAAGCTGTTCGCGATGGGCTTTCACGCCTACTGCTCGCCGGAATACATCAAGCGCTTCGGCACGCCGCGCACGCTCGACGAGCTCGATGCGCACCGCATCATCATGCTGAGCGATGGACAGGTCGCACCGCATCTGCAGAACCGCAACTGGCTGGTCGAGGCGGGACGCAACGGCTCCGGCGCACGCGAGGCTTATTTCAAGGTCAACAACATCCTCGGCCTGGTGCGCGCGTGCCAGCAGGGGCTCGGCATCGCCGCGCTGCCTGACTATCTGGTCGAGGAAAACAATCGCCTGGTGCAGCTGTTCGGGGAATCCGATTCGATCCAGCTCGATACCTATTTCGTCTATCCCGAAGAGTTGAAGACGGTGGCGCGGGTCCAGGTGTTTCGCGATTTCGTCGTCAGCAAAGCGCAACGCTGGCCTTCCTGATCTAGATTGCTCCGCTTCCCTCGGTCCCCGCATGACTGACATGCTTCGCCGGTGGTTGCTGCACAGTGCTCACGCGGACCATAATGTTTTCACGCTGGGCGATCGCGTTGCGCATTTGTCCCCCTCCTCCAGTGACGCGAACGCTCAGTAAATCCCTCTTGGAAGGTGATTGTGTCGGCCTCACGTGGCCAATGCCTTAAACCGAGCTCTTTGGAGCTCGGTTTTTTTTACGCGCTAGCTTGCGGGATTACCGGCGCGGGATCATCA
>JBJMTO010000103.1:0-30633 GCA_045811665.1 Bradyrhizobium sp. | reverse complement strand
GGGAGCAACTGTGTTGAGTAGAGCTGTGATCGGCCGCGGGCGAGCGCCTTGTTTGTAGGCTCGTTCAGCTCGATGCGTAGAGATTGGCATCCCATTTCTGGCGCCGCGCGATCATGGTGTTGAGGATGACGATGAGCTTGCGCATGCAGGCGACGAGGGCCACCTTCGGCGGCTTGCCCTTGGCGATCAAGCGGCGGTAGAACGCCTTGAGCACGGGGTTGTGGCGCGGGGGCAGGGACCCACGAATTTCTGTCTGGAAAATTGGAGGCCCAAGCTAGCCATCCCAGGAGACAACGCATCTCTGCACGGAGGCTCGCCGGCAGCCCGCCGAGCAGTGGTGGCCAGCTTCGCTTGAGCGTTCGGACGCAAGTCTTCCAGCCCTCCTGTCTGGCCGGCGTATCCGGCACCGCTTAATCAGTTCCATCTAAAACGTGCATAGCCGCCTCCCGTCCAACCAAGGCTCCTCGTGCGTTGTAGCGCCGGGAGGAACAAGGATGCCGACATACCGGGCCTATTTGATCAATGGACAGAATTGCGTTTCGTCCTACAGGCCGCTCGACGCGGCCAGCGACGCAGAGGCGCTGAAGGCCGCAATTCAGTTCGTGAACGGGTGCGAAGTGGAGGTTTGGCAGCTGGATCGCATGATCGGGCGACTTCCGCGCATGACGGACGCGAAAGAATGAGGTCCCGCGCTACTTGGTCCGTTTGCTGAGTCTCGCGCCTTAGCTGCGAAATGCTTCAACTAACGGAACTATCAGGCGCCACTTTTGTTTTCGAACTATCTATTTGTGGAGAAGCGCAATGACAAAACTGGGTATATTAGGCGCGACAGCGCTGTCTCTGACGTTGGCCGTAACGGCTCCGGCGTTTGGTCAGATGGGCCGCGGCGGTGGATCGCACGGCGGCGGCGGCAGCATCGGCGCTGCGCACGTGGGCGGCGGAGGCGGTGGTGGTGGATTCGCCGGCGGAGCTGGAGCCTCGGTTCGCGGTGGCGGTGGATTCGCAGGCGGAGCTGGAGCCTCGGTTCGCGGAGGCGGCGCGATGGTGGGCACGCAAGCCGGCGTAGGCGCGGGCCCAGGTCGGAGCTTCAGCGGCGGCAACTGGTCGGGTGGTCAAGTGAGCACAGGCCGGAGTTTCAGCGGCGGCAATTGGGCTGGTACTCGAGCAGGTATAGGCGGCGTGCGCACAGGCAATTGGTCCGGTGCCCAAGCCAGCATTGGTCCCGGACGAACCTTCAACACCACCGGCGGAAACTTCGTCGGGCGCGGCCAGTTTGCGCAGGGCGGTGGACAGTTTGATCGCGGCTTCCGCGGCGGCCGATTTCACCGTGGTGGATTCGGACCCGGGTTCGGCTTTGCCGCGGGCCTTGGGGTTGGAAGCGCGCTGGGCTACGGCTACGGCAGCTACTATGACCCCTACTACTACGATGATTACGCCTATGACGATTATCCCGTGGCGTCGGGCTACGTAGTATCTAACGCGGGCGACCCATCCTATTGCGCTCAGCGTTACAGGTCATACGACCCGGCCTCGGGAACGTATCTAGGATATGATGGCCTGCGGCACCCCTGCCCATAATCGCAAAATCAAGAGTGGCTCTTCGGAGCCGCTCTTTTTTTGCGCGCGATCACAAGCAGCCGGTGCGCTTACGCCATATGGTGTACCTTTTGAGATTGCCGCGCAGCTTGCAATGTCGTCGCACAAAATTCGTCACGCTCCTGTTGAAATTTTCGCTGAGTCGCCTTGAACGTCTCGAGCCGCGCGGCAATCTCTTCCCGCTCGGAATTCGGACAATCTTGAACGTCAATCATACTTGCAGCCTTTTGCATTCTGATCTCAGCCATTCGCCGCACCGATTCGGGCGCGAATGCGGAGTTCGGATCGCGGGATTGTGGTCGGCGAGCTTGGCTGCGGATTTCCACAGCATTCAATGATGGCCGACAACGATCACCAGGTGATTAAATCGAGTTTGGAGCAGCGCGTTTGAACGACCGTGTTATAGGTCGGTCGTCGACCCCAAAGCAGCTTTCATGATCGCATCCGACCTTCAAACAGGCGTAGAGCAACTCGGCGACATGATCGCGGAGGCCTCGACCATCGTTCCCTTCACCGGCGCCGGGATTTCGACCGAGTGCGGCATCCCTGATTTTCGCTCACCAGGGGGATTGTGGACACGTAATCGGCCGATTGCGTTTGATGAATTCGTCGCCAGTCCCGATGCACGGGCCGAGGCATGGCGCCGGCGATTTGCGATGGAACCGACGTTTGCGCAGGCGCGACCCGGCCGGGGCCATCGTGCCTTGGCCTCGCTTTACCGTGCGGGGAAGATTCCGGCCATCATCACCCAGAACATCGACAATCTGCATCAGGCATCAGGCTTCGCGGCCGAACATGTTGTCGAACTTCATGGCAACACCACTTATGCGCGCTGTATTGGCTGTGGCCGAGCCTACGAACTCGAATGGGTCAGGCATAAATTCGACAGCACCGGCGGTGCCCCAGACTGCACCGCCTGCGACGAACCGATCAAGACGGCCACGATCTCATTTGGACAAGCGATGCCGGAGGATGAGATGCGGCGTGCCACTGAACTTGCCCAACACTGCGACCTGTTCGTTGCGATCGGATCCTCGCTGGTGGTCTGGCCGGCTGCGGGATTTCCGCTGATGGCAAAGAATTGCGGCGCGAAATTGGTGATCATCAACAACGAGCCCACCGAGCAGGACGATATTGCCGATCTGGTGCTGCGATATGACATCGGCGAGACGCTTGCACCGTTCGTCGGCAATTGATGCCCGATTGATTCGTGGCAGTGCAAGCCTGTTCATAGCTCCCCACTAAATGGTTTTTTGTCTATGCGCGGCAAGCGGGAGTGTTATCTTTCGATGTAGAGATTCGCGTGACGTGATGACCTGAGGTCATCGATCGCCGCGTGTTCCGGCGCCTTCGATCCGATGGCGTGCTGAAAATGATGTGTGGGGTCCGGGGTCATGGGGTCGGACGGAATTGAATCCAAGAAGCTCGGGAGCCCGTTAGCCGGCGCGGGACCGAATAGGCTTGGAGCGGGCGAGTTTTCAGCGAGCAACGAGCGTGATCCGTCACTGGACGCGCTCGCGGGCATCGGAGACAGCGCTGCCAATCTGGTCGAAATATCCGGCGTCATCAAGTGGTTCGACGCGTCAAAGGGCTATGGCTTCATTGTACCGGACAACGGCTGGCCGGACGTGCTTTTGCACGTGACGGTGCTTAGGCGCGATGGCTATCAGACGGCGTATGAAGGTGCCCGGCTGGTGTGCGAGTGCGTGCAGCGGGCGAAGGGCTATCAGGCTTTCCGCATTCTCTCGATGGATGATTCCGCCGCCATTCACCCGGCGCAGATGTTGCCGCCGCGTACACATGTCAGCGTTACTCCGACCAGTGGTCTCGAGCGGGCGCAGGTCAAGTGGTTCAACAGACTTCGGGGTTTCGGTTTCCTCACCTGCGGCGAGGGAACGCCGGACATCTTCGTGCATATGGAAACGTTGCGTCGATTCGGAATGACGGAACTGCGGCCTGGTCAATACGTGCTCGTTCGGTTCGGGCCCGGTTCCAAGGGCATGATGGCCGCGGAAATCCAGCCGGAAAACGGCTCTCCGGGATTGTTGTCGCACTAGCTGGTTGAAGCGGTGTTCTCTGACCGCTCGGCGGCGGGCCAAAGAGCGTCTCCCGACCGGCCTATCCGGTAGCTTGCGGTCATGCCCGCCTAGAGCGGCGGCTCGATGCTCGTCTCCGCAGATGCGGCGCACTTGCCGCAAAATGTGACCTCCGCTCCCCAAAATGCTCGGTTCGGCGCAAATCTCCTTGCAAAAATCTTCCGCCACCGGGTAAGCGATGGCTATGAATTTCGATCGAGCTGTCAAGTTGTCGCGTTCACCCGGGCGCCTGTTGTTGCATATCGCTGTTGCGGTTGTGGCGATGTGTGCATTCGCAGGATCAAGCGCGCGAGCCGCCAGTGTCGGCCCGCTGGAGATCGTGACGAAATCAGGGGTGCAGGTATTTTCGGTGGAGCTGGCTACAACCGAGGAAGAGAAGACCACGGGCCTGATGTACCGAAAGGAATTGGCGGACGGGAAGGGCATGCTGTTCGACTTCTCGCCCGCGCAAGAAGTTTCGATGTGGATGAAGAACACCTACGTCTCTCTCGACATGATTTTCATCCGTCCGGACGGCCGGATTTTGCGAATAGCCGAGAACACCGAACCGCTGTCGACCAAAATCATTTCGTCGGGCGGACCGGCGAAAGGGGTACTGGAGGTGGTCGCGGGGACCGCGAAGAAATACGGCATCCAACCCGGCGACCGGATCGGGCATCCACTCTTCAATGGCCGCTAAATCGGCCTATACTTGCCTTGCTGGCCGCGCTTTAAGCGTGTATCGACGTCGTTCCGTAATGATCGGGGTATAGCGCAGCCTGGTAGCGCGGCAGTTTTGGGTACTGCAGGTCGTTGGTTCGAATCCAGCTGCCCCGACCAGCAACACCAGGCACTTCATCTGCAGCCTCGATCTCTGCTTCCCAAACGGAGACCGGAAGGGCATGGGAACGACTGTGATCGGCAGGGCCACATTCATGTTTCGGCTGGTTGTGCTCGGGTTCTTATTTTTTTGCGCACCAGCTTTTGCTCAATCGTCGCCTGGCAGTCCTGCAGCCATGATTTCTGACTTTCGTTCAAAGCACGGGCAAGGGCGAGTGACGCTGGACGCAGCGCTTACGACCATCGCTCACGAGCAGGCCGCCGCGATGGCAGCAAAGGACCAACTCGATCACGATGTTCTCGGCCGGTTCAACGCGCGTGTCGGTCGGGCAGGCGCGGGCCGAGCGGCAGAGAATATCGCGTACGGCTATGACAGCTTCCCAAAAACACTTGACCAGTGGATCAATTCACCGGGACACCGACGAAACCTGCTGTTGCACAATGCCTCGCGCGTTGGGGTAGCCGGTGTGAAGAGCTCCGCGACCGGGCGCACGTACTGGGCAATGGTCATTGCCGGTGACTACGAAGCTCCCAAGTTGACCAAGCCGGTCAAGCAAGCTGCCGTTGCCAAACCCAAGGCACAAACAAAAGATGCTTGCCGACTGAAAATCCTGGGTATCTGCCTCTGATGCGGTTTTCGATGATGACAAACGCCTGCGCAATCGACATGCGCGTGTTCGGGCGGGCCTGAATGGGGACGAGATCCTCCGGGAGCATCGGGATGGCGGATACAACGCTGCCTTTCTCAGCCTCCTGTATCACCGAACAACCAGAGGGGACCGGACAATGCTCCGGGCCGAGGATGGCAATCGTGACGTTCCATCGTCATCGATCCGACCCGCGCGTGCTCGTCGCCTTTATGTGCAGCGCATGTGCGTTAGCCGCACGTCAGCCGATGGCAAGTTGATGGCAGCAGCAATGGGACGTCTCTATCAATTACTGTGGAATGGTCCGCACGTTCGAGCCGCGGAGGCGTTTGAGCGACGGCATAGCGCGCACCAATCTCCAGGTGATCGCGAGAGTGTCATTCCGCCAGAAGGAGCGAACCGATAGACGAATGCGCCAGGTGCAGCCACTGGAGCAACCCCGATCGACGAACGAAGAGTCAAATTCGCAAACGGTGGTGTCCAACTTGCCAAGGTGTCTCACGGGATTGCAGCCAGCAGAATAAACACCATGAAAATTACAAGGTGGACCGCTCCCTGAAGGACTGTCGTCCGACCAGTTCCCAATGTCAGCGTGCTGACAAAGAGGGTCAGCAGCAAAAGAACTGTGTTGGCAGGGGTCAGACCCAGGACGAGCCTCTGTCCCAGGAGCAACGATGCAACGGCGACAGTGGGGATCGTCAGCGCGATGCTTGCGATCGCCGAACCGAGCGCCAGGTTCATACTGCTTTGCAGCCGGTTGAGAAGGGCCGCCTTCGTAGCCGCCAGCCCTTCCGGCAGCAGCACGATCGATGCTATTACGATGCCTACAACCGTCTGCGGTAGCCCTGCACTGGTGACCAAACTCTCAAGAGGGCGTGACAAGACCTTTGCAAGCAAAACCACAAATACCAGCGATGCCGTAAGTAGCACCGCACTTGTCCATGCAATCACGTTGGACGGCTTGTCATGAGGGCCGTCGCTCAAGTCGGATTGGTTTCCCACATCCTCCAGAAAATACTCGCGATGGCGAATGGTTTGGATAAAGACGAAAATACAATAGAGCGCAAACGAGACCGCGCCCACAAAAAGCAGCTGAACCGGCGAGTAAAGCGGGCCTAAGGTCGACGCTGTGTAGTTGGGCAGTACAAGCGCGAAGGTGGCCAGGGTACCCAGGACGGCGAGCGCAGCCGCAGCCCCCTGCAGTTGGAAGCTTTGCTCGTGGTGACGCTGTGCGCCGAGCACGAGGCAAAGTCCGATGACGCCGTTTAGTACGATCATAACAGCTGAAAAGACCGTGTCCCGCGCGACGGTGTCGCTTCCAGCGGAGCCCGACAGCATAATGGATACGATCAGCGCGACTTCTATAACGGTTACCGCGATGGCGAGGAGGATGGAGCCGAAGGGCTCACCCAAGCGCACCGCGAGGACCTCGGCGTGGTGAACGGCCGCGAATACAGCCCCGCCGAGCAATATCCCGGCAATAACAAGCACCAAAACTGCGTCGGACGGCACTATCGCGAAATACGTGAGCGCCAACAGCAAGCCTGCGGCTGCCGGCGGCGCCCAGCCCAACATCGGGATAGTGTTGTACCAATGTCTACCCATGCACTATCCCAGCTGGCCGCTATCTTGCACCAGATGCAACCGGGCTGACAAATCCTCGGTGAGGCAAGCTAGTATTGGCATTGATGCTCCTCGTTGACGAAGGCTGTCCCCTCCGCAGAGGGCTGGTTAGCAAAATTGCCGGCTTTCTTAGGATTGCAGATGAGTGTCGCTCGACGAAATAGTACCTGGGTCCTTTTGTTCGAGCCTAATGTGTCCGCAACTACGGTTCCAAGACCCCGCATTCGTTTTGCCGCAAGCGGTTGACTGGACTCTTGCCGAAGCTGAGTTGAGGCGTAAACTCCGCAGCAGGTTAATTCGGGGAGGGGACATGTTTTCGTGTGGTTTGTTGCGCACGCTTTGCCTCGGCGCGCCGTTGGCATTCATCGCCATGCCCTCAGTTGGCGCTGAAGGCAGTTTCGACATCCCGGCCGGCGCCCGCTTCAACTTGGAGAAGCTGGCGAAGGTCGGCGAGTTCTTCAACAACGAGGTTGCGACAGGCAAGATTCCCGGCGCGATCGTGCTCATCAAGCAGCATGGCAAGACGGTTTACGATCAGTCGTTCGGCGTTCAAGACGTGGAATCGAAAGCGCCGATCACCGACCGAACGATCTTTCGGTTGTTCTCGATGACGAAAGCCATAACCAGCGTCGCCGCCATGGCGCTGGTGGACGAGGGAAAGCTCAGGCTCAACGACCCCGTCTCGAAGTACATTCCCTCTTTCGCCAATGTGAAGGTCGGCCTCGAGAAAACGGCTGATAACGTTACCAAGACGCTTGAACTCGTGCCCCCGAACCGGCCGCCGACCGTTCTGGACCTGATGCGACACACGTCCGGAATCACTTACGGATTCTATGGTGATAGTCTGGTCCGGAAAACTTATGCGGCCGCAAACCTCTATGCCGGCGATTTCGACCTTGCCGAGTTCGCCGAGCGCATTGCGAAACTGCCGCTGCACGACCAGCCAGGATCTCTATGGCAATACGGCCATTCGACGGATGTGCTTGCGCGGATCATGGAGAAAGTTTTGGGAAAATCGCTTCTGGAGATCGAAAAACAGATACTGCTCGATCCACTCGGCATGAACGACACGCGCTTCTACGTTACCGAACCTGAGAAGCAGAAGCTGCTCGCCCAGCCCATGCCAAACGACAGCGATTTCCGAGTGGGACGGGAGAACAGGCCCGAGATTGCCAAAAAATGGGAGTCGGCCAGCGGCGGCATGGTTTCGACGATGTCGGATTTTGCGAAATTTGCGCAGATGCTGCTGAACGGCGGCAAGTTCGAGGGCAAGACTTACCTCAGCCCCAAGGCTTTCGAAATGATGACGACGGACCAAATCGGACCGGGTTCGGGGGTGGCGCGCGACTATTTCTATTTCCCGGGGGACGGCTTCGGGTTCGGACTTGGTCTTGCGGTTCGGACTGACCCGGGTAACGCCAAGCCGCCTCCGCCAGGGTCGTTGGGTGAATTGAAATGGGATGGGGCCAGCGGTTGCTATTTCGTAGTAGACCGCAAGCAGGACCTGTTTTTCGTCCTTTTGGAGCAGACCCCCACGCAGCGACAGCGCATCCAACGCACATTGAAGCAGTTGATCTACGAAGCCTTGGAGAACTGATTTTCTTGACGGCTTAGGTAAATTCGGTAGGTCGGCGCGTGCGCTCGCTCCGACACTGCTGATGGCTGAAACCGGGTGTGCAGTGTACGGGAACCGCAGCCATGTCGGCCGCGCGCTACGGCGGGCTCTAAACTCTTGTCGCAGCAGAGATCGCTAGGGTCGACGCGGCCATAGGTCGTGATGGTCTTGTCGGTGGATCGGAATTTGCCGGGTACCAATCGAGTCGACCGCTGGAACCCTGGATCGTTTCTGAAGCGGCCCAGCAGACTCCGTTGTCACTGATCGAGCTTTCACACGCTCAGCTTCTGTCTGAGGTGCGCTCCACCTTCATTATGTTCTTTTCGAGACCCGAAATGGCGCCGGTTGTTGCACGCTGATCGGCGATGATTCCGCTCCTGAGTCGCATCGCAAATCGTGCGTGCACGTCTCTGATTCGGCCGCGAGTCGACGCCAAGTGCCACAGCAAGCCCGGCAGAGGTGCCTCTGGGACGGTCGGCACGTCGAAGTGGAACTATCAAAATTTGTATGTTGTACCAGGTACTTACGCGGAAAATACAAACGTCATTGCGTGTTATTTGTGCAACACCGTTTTAAAAACGGGTTATCTGCCGGTGTTCTGAGCGGTTCCTTTGTTGCTTGTGCAGAGTCCTTCGGTAATTGTGATGTTGCGACGGAGGGGGGCATCCCGAGGTCGTCCCGTTAAGTGGTTCGCTTTAGTCCCTCGCGTCATGCGGGAGTGTCCGAAGGCGCGAAACGACAGAGCGGGTTTCATGGGATTAAGGGAACCAACCTTAGGGTGCTCGCACCCAGCGGATCCGGAACCTTCCCTACAGAGCAACTTGGAGGTTTAGCATGAAGATGGTTAAGAGCCTTATCCTCGGCTCAGCGGCGGGTTTGATCGCCGTGAGTGGGGCTCAGGCAGCTGATCTTCCCGTCAAGGCCAAAGCGGTCGAGTACGTGAGGATCTGCTCCCTGTATGGTGCCGGATTCTTCTACATTCCTGGCACAGACACCTGCATCAAGCTGGGTGGTTATCTGCGCGCTGAGGTCGGCTTGAACACGAACAGCGTCTACGACACGCAGAATTCGAGCGTTGCTGGCGCACGTAATCGCTTCAGCAACTACTACACGGCGCGTTCCCGTGAAGACCTCAACATCGACACGCGCACGGCCACCGAATACGGCGTGGTTCGCACCTTCTTCGATGCGACGTTCTCCTGGACGACGGGCAGCTACAGCGGAAACCCCGCTGCGGGCGGTGCTTCTGTCTATCAGGCCTTGGGGGGCAGTGCCGCTGTGTCACCGGCTGTTGCTCCGCAGAACGCCAGCCCCGGTGCGGTTGCCGGCGGCGCGCTCGGTGTGTATTACGCCTTTATCCAGTTCGCTGGCTTCACTATGGGCAAGGCCGTCTCGCAGTTCAGCGCTCCATGGGCGAACTACCCGGCCAACAACTACGATGGCCTGCCCGGTGGCGGCGGTACGATCACGGGCGTGAACCAGCTCAGCTACACTTCCGACTTTGGTAACGGCGTCAGCGGAACCGTTTCGTTGCAGGATCAGGTGCAATACACCCAGACCGCGGTCGCCAATTTGAGCGTCGGCGCAGGCGGAGCAAACCTGGTCGCAGGTAGCCTCGGTGCAAGCGACTACGGTGGGACCCGCGCTCCCGACATCATCGGCATGATCCGCGTTGATCAGGCTTGGGGCGTCTTCCAAGCGGAAGTGGCTGCTCACGAGAACCACGCAGCGTATTACGTTCCTGGCTTCGAGACCTCGGGTCACCCGGACGACAGGTGGGGCTGGGCCGCTGGTGTGAACCTCTCAATCAAGAACATCCCCACGGGTGCGGGCGACACGATCAATATGGATGCCGTCTACACGAACGGTGCCAGCCGCTACAACTTCCAGGACCTAATGGCGGTTAACTACGTCATGTACGGCGGTACCGGATTGCCCGGCGCGTACCAAAGCATAGGTGTTGGTGCTGTGACTGACAGCGTCTTCGTGACCGGCGGTCAGCAGCAGCTCACTACGACTTATGGCTTCCGGGGTGGCTACACGCATAACTGGACCCCATACTGGAACAACAGCATTTATGGTGCTTGGGCTGCCGTTCGATATAACGGCACGGCCAAGTCACTTATCTGCTCGGGGGTACCGGGCGGTGCTGGTGGGTTGGGTGCTGTGATTTCGACCGCTGCTGCGGGATGTAACCCCGACTTCAACTATGCTGTTGTCGGTCTGGTCACCCGCTGGACCCCGGTCAAGGGCCTGACGTTCTCGGCTGATCTGGCCTACATGATGCTCGATCAAAAGTTCGCTGGTGGCACGACGTTCGTCCAAGCTGCCGCGCCTGCCCTCGGCAAGCCGAGTGCTACCTACGAGATCAAAGACCAGAACGCCCTGACCTTACTGCTTCGCGCTCAGCGCAACTGGTAATCCCGTTCCTTTGATCGTTGCCATAGCAAAGCCCCCGGCGGGAAACCGCCGGGGGCTCTTCTTTTGCTATGAGGCCCGGCTAGCCTGATCGACCCAGGTCCAAACGTTCAGACGGGGCAGGGAGCCACGCTCTGTTCAGTGCCTTAAGCGGGCCTTGGTTTTACCGTCGAGTTCCGGTTGTACCGTCCGAACGTGGTGTGGTTTCGTTGCGCGAACCAGGGGTGCTGGAAGCACCTTGCCCGCCTCGCTCCGTATGCGTGGTATCGCCGCCTCCCGCGCCGCTTCCACCGCCGCTCCCAGAGCCGCCCGCACCAGCCCCAGCGCCAGCACCAGCACCGCCCGCGCCAGCACCGCCAGCACCACCGGCTCCGCCACCACCTGCCTGAGCAAACGCCGCCTGAACAGAAGTTGCGGCCAGCAACGCCGCAACACACATCGTAAGTACATTCTTCCGCATATTTGCGCTCCTTTGGGTTTCGACGGGGCTCCAACCGAAGTTATTGTTCAACGTTCCAGTTGCCCCGACTAAATCGAGGGAAGAGCAAACACGGGGAGGTGCGCAGCCAAGGCGTGCGCAGTGGCTCTTGTCGGGCACCAGGTGAGGCCGGACTGTACCGGCGGAGATTTGGAGCCTAACGGCTCAAGTAGGTTCGGCTTCCAAGATTCCTGTAGCCGCTCAGGCCGGATCAGCACCCCCGATTTTCTTACCATCCATTATGTGAGGTGCGCGCCGAAAGTGCACGCGAGGGTAGATGTGAGGCTACCCGGCCGTAAACCCTTTGTTAACCATAGGTAGGCCAGGCTGTTCAGCAGCCTCGGCACTTTGCCGCAAGGAGGTCGACCTGCTTTACCGGAAACCTCATGGAATTTGCTGATCGGGTCAATTGCCAGCTCATCATGATCCTCGAACTGAGATCCGCAGGAGCTTCGCATGGCCAATCAAAGTTATAGGTTGGTCAGCGCAAAAGTAGTCGCGCTTTTTTTTGGTGTGCTCGTCAACAGCGTTGCGCTTGCGCAATCCGCAGCAGCTGACTCCGAGATCGCCGCGCTAAAGCGACAGCTGCTGTTGATGCAGCAGAAGCTCGACAGGCTGGAAAAGCGGACGAACGTAACGGCAAAGGCGGGCGCTAACATTGCTGCTGGTACGTCCAAGATAGCGTACCCGACAAAGGGGCTGCTAGCGCCGTCGGACGCCGTCGTGAAGATGCCGAACAACCGGCCAACCATCTGCACCGCCGATGATCAAAATTGTGTATCGATAACCAGCCGACTGCACTTTGATGCTGGCGGTTACGATTACCGACCCAACACGGTTGCGACTACTCCGCAGCATCTCGATGATGGCGTAAATGCTCGCCGCGCCCGTATCGGGGTGATTGGCAAATTCATGAGCGACTGGAATTACGCGCTGATCTATGACTTCGGCGGTTCTTCGGACGGTTTTGGCGGCACCGGTGGCGCTGGTGGTACCGCGGTCGGATTTCTTCCAGGCGGGGCCTTGTCGGGGATTGAAAACGCTTACCTCAGCTACACGGGCTTCAGGCCACTCGGCGGCCGGCTTGCGATCGAGGGCGGCTATATGAATCTACCCTACACCTTAGATCAGGCGATGAGTTCCAACGACATCCTTTTCATGGAGCGCGCGTCGGCCCAGGTCATCGCGACGAGTATTGCAGCTGGTGACAACCGCTCCACCTTTGGCGCGCGCTGGTACAACGACAGATTCTGGGCGGGTGCGTATGCGACGGGCCCCACGTCGGGCGCGGTTCATTCCGGCTCCAGCACAAACCCTAATGGCACAACCGAACAGTTCGGAGCGGTTGCCCGCCTTGCAGGGCAGGTGGTCAGCGGCGCGGACTCCTCCTTGCATATCGGAGCTGACGCGCAGTTTTTGATTGCGCCGGCGCGCAACCGGATTACAGGCGCACAAACCCTTACCCTGCGGGATCGTCCAGAATTGCGTATCGACCCGACGGACATTGTCTCGACCGGCGCGCTCGCGGGTGTATCGGGTGCGCAAGTGTACAGTGTTGAAGCCGCCGGCACGTATGGGCCGCTTTTTTTTCAAGGGGAATACTTTTGGTACAACGTCAACCGCGGCGCCTTGCCAGGGTTGCCAAGCGTGAAATTCGACGGCGGCTACTCGCAGGCAAGCTTTGTTCTGACCGGGGAAACCCACACCTACAATTCAGCAGCCGCAGCGTATAACGGCATCGTGCCGGCAAATCCGTTTTCGCTGAGTAGCGGCGGCTGGGGTGCCTGGGAAATCGCTGGACGCATTAGTATGGTCGATCTGAACGATCAACTCGCAACCTCGAACGGTGTCGCCGGTGGAAAGCAGACCATCTATACGGCGGGCCTGAACTGGTACGTGAACAGAAATGTGCGTTTCATGTTCAATTACCTCCACGGCGACATCGCGAAACAGGCGAGTGCTACCAATGCCGGCGACGTGGGCGCGAGATTCAACGCATTTGCAATGCGAACACAGGTGGCATTTTAGTACATCGAACTGCTGCCGCGCGGTGCCATCGAGCTAGAAAGGATGGACCGCTTAAACACCGCCAGTCTGCCGGAGCTTGAGGCAATTCGTGGGGCGGTCGAAAATTGCGGGCGATGCTGCTCACACGGTTGCCTTTCACCGACCACCGTGGGTCGCCACCGCGCTCCACCCGAAGGAGGTTGCTGAGTGAATGAAAGCCGCTGCCGAAACGCTGAGACGCGGCGGATCACAATGAAACGGCCGGTGTGCAGCAAAGTCGTATTGCATTCCCGGCTTCCGTTTCTCGGCCATTCCTCGGATCAGGCGGCCTCGTGGATGAGCGTCGATGTCAACCTCATGTCGGCGACAGTCCAAATAGCATTTTCATCTAAAATAGTATTCCGGCGCCTAGCCCTCTTTGATTTTGGACGGGGCCGCCATTACTCAGGAGCTCGTAGCGGCGACCCCTAATCGCGCGCGGTAGCGGAGAGCGCGACTGGGACCCATGATAGGAACAAAACGACAGGCAGCAACCAAAGTCACGCGTTAATCTTGATGTCGATGCCTGGAGTTAATTCTGGAACGAGCGGCGGCGAAGCTGAAGAGGATTGGTCATGGCAAACACCCAGCGACAATTTCAGGAAGCGACGCCACCGTCGATCAGGCTGTCGCCGCCTTCATCAGCACGATCAAATCGGATGGGACGGTGTTGCGCCTGTGTACATCGTTGAGCGCGCGCTACTGGAGCTATGTGACGACCTAACGAGCTAAATCGATAAGCGGGAATCGCGGACAGCATAGGACCACCGACGCTGGAACTCATCCAATGCGCTCGCGAACTACCGGAATTCGCGAGGAGTGGCGAGGCGTTTCTGATCAGGCTCCTCATTATCCTGTGGGGGGCCGTGGGCGGACCAACGGCGGGTGATTAATCGGAAAGCGGCTAGGCACGTTCCTTGACTTGAATCAACGCGTTGGTCGGATGGCCTTCCAGTCTGCCTGTTTTGACGGGCAATGATGCCTGACCGCCGCAAAGCTGCACCTAGGAAGAGGCCGCGCTCCGCGAACAAGCCGCGGCAGTCGCGCACGGAAGAAATCAAGAAGGTGGTGCAGGAAGAGCTCAACACATTAAGAAAGATAATTGAAGCGATGCTGCGCAAGCTAAAGCATTGATCGCGAACAAAGGTTCCTGAATGTACGATTTCCGACTTGCGCAGGATCCAAAGCGCGGAGGCGAGATCGTACCGCGCATCGCTGAACCATTTCGCTCGGAGCGTCTCAGTTCGCATGCCGTCCCGACGGCATCACAGGTGCATGTTCTTCGTTATAGCTCTGTGCAGGCTGAAGACGCTCCTGCTGGAGGACGTCGCGCGCGAGCTGCGCCAGCGATGCGCGGATCAGGACCGCCCTGTGCCGGAGTTACTGGAGCGGCTTGTCGAGCGCCCCTGCCTAGCCCGAGCGCGCACAAGGGCTTCGGCAGATAAATGGAAGCCGCCGAGTTGTCTCAGCGGCTTCAAGTCAAATGTCCAGGAAGAAGCTGCCCCAAAAGCAGATTGACCGTATGTGATCGCGCTCACATCCATAAGCACGGCTCAAAGCGGATGACCTATTGGCAGAGATGCCGGACACCGTCAGCACCCTTGAAATAGGTGCCGGGCCGGCAGACGATACCGTTGCTAGCCGCGTAGGCATTCCAGTTGCCGTGCCAGCCCTTCTCACCGGACGCATAGGAATTGCCCCAGCCACCGGCGGTAGCGCCCGCCGCCACTGGTTGGTGATAGGCCGTTCGTCGCATTGATTGCCGATAGCGATAGCCGGGGTTAGGGGTGCTCCCCGTACCAAGACCCGTGCAGCTGGCGAATTCAGCTTCGCACATGTCCGGATTCGAGAGAGCCGCCTGCGCGGATGCAGCAGAGCTGGACAGGGCGGATGCCGCAACCACCATGGCGCCGAGAACTTTCAGATTTATCATGGCTTGCTCCTTGTTCTTGGACGATGGCGCGAAATGCCACCCCAAGCATAGCGTACCGAAGTTTGCGAGCCTGGCTATGCAACTTCGGCAAAAGTAGCACCGAAAGCGATCATGCTCTGAGGCGGTGCTCAAGCCTGTTAAGCTCTCCCATCCAATAAAGCCTCACACGCGGTGATCGCTCCCGTGCTCACGCTTGCGTGCAGATGCCACCATCGTCCCTGATGATGGTGATGGTTGCACCATCATCAGAAGAGCCCTGGCTCTGCGTTCATGCGAACCAAAGACGCTCTAGCAATTGTTTAATTCTCGCACCAAACTGGGCGACTTTGCCACTGATAGCTCAAGCGGTTCCAAGTTCGTATTTGGGACAATATCCTGCACGCAAAACGGCTCGCTCAAGAAGCGAGCTGAAGAGCACCAACGCATGTGGTTGCGGAATTCGTCTTTCCCATATGAAGGCGTGTGCTGTAAATCGAAATCCCTCTCAAGCAGCTGGGCAGCCGCAGCGTCGCGTGAGGGGGTCTTTATCGATCCGGCAGCCGACCAATGATCGGGTGCAAGGCGGCCAAAAACCGTTCGACGCTGACCGGCTTCTGCAGGATGGCTTCGACCTTTCCAGGTTGTAGCGAAACCTCGGTATAGCCCGTTATGACGATCGCGGGGATGCCTTCTTTTTGGAGCCGATCAAGTAACGGGTAGGACTCGCCGTCCCGCAGATGGATGTCTACGATGGCGACGTGGGGCTTGCACGATGCGATTAGGCGCTCGGCGTCAGTTATGGTGGCAGCCGGACCGGCCACGTCCGCACCCAGCGCACAAAGTAGACGTTTGATGGCATTGCCGACGTGCCAGGAATCTTCAACTAACAGAATACGCGCACCTCTCAGTTCGCCCGATCCAGAGATCGGAGGGGTAAGATGACGCGAGGTAGTTTTCATGCATGCCATTTCAGCGGCAGGAGGCGTGATTCTGATACAACGCGTTCGCCGGGTGTGGTGTGCTGCCCAAGTGGTACCAAAATTCCAACGCCACCGCGAATTTCCTTTCCAGATTGGAATATTAGCTGCGACCCTAACGGCCGCCTATGCAGAATAGGGCACTTCGAAGGTTAGTTGGGCGCCGCCTTGGTACTTCGCACCTGCTTTTCGTTTGAAGGATCGGCTGCCTCGCGGATGTCCAATGTTGGGAGGTGAGGGAACGGGGGGACCACCCGGCTCCTACGGCCAGGCAGTCTGAGCCTCATGTGGGCCCAAAGCCCAACTCGACGGACCAGGGACGCCCTAATAACGTCTCGGCTCTTGAAGGCCAGCTCAATCCGATTCTCGATTGCGCGCGTCGCCGCCACCGGAGGCCGCATGAGCTCAATTTATCAGATACCTGCGACGGCTCGCGTTGCAGCTGTACCGACCGCAAAGGCGCGCAATTTTTCGCTAGACCGCGCTCGCACCTTCCTAACGTTGGTAGTGCTACTGCACCACGCGGTCATTCCTTATACACATTTTGGTCACACCGATCCTACGTCGTTCTTTGGCTTCGATATGATCGTGCTCGCCACCGACAGTTTCTTCATGGCGATGTTCTTCTTTCTGTCCGGGCTGTTTGTCTGGCCGGGCATCGCCCGGAAGGGACCGCTGAACTATTTGTCGGATCGCTTGCTTCGGCTTGGTTTGCCCTTTGTGATCTGCGCGTTCACGATCATCCCGATCGCCTACTACGCCATCTCGCTGCGGCACCATCCCGAGATCGGCTTTTCGGAGTATTGGTGGAAAACCATCACGGTTGGGCCCTGGCCGAGTGGACCGATTTGGTTCCTGTGGGTGCTGCTCGGCTTCGACGTGGTTGCCTGCATCCTATATCGGCTTTCACCCAATATGCTTGATCCAATCAATCGCCTCTCGCTGCACGGTCGCCGCCGGCCAACAGTGTTCTTTGCCGTCATGCTTGCCGTCAGCGCCGCGTTCTACACTCTCGGGCTGGTTCACTACGGACCAAGCAGTTGGTTCGAGTTCGGGCCGTTCTCGGTCCAGCACGGGCGCGTGATGCTCTACGCGACCTACTTCTTTTTCGGCGCCGGCATCGGCGTTGCGCAAATGGATCGCGGCTTGTTGGCGGCAGACGGTCGGATGTCGAAGGTCAGCTGGGACTGGATGATGCTGGCGATCATTCCATATTGCTTGCTGTGGGCTCTGATTTTCATCAAGCGCGAAATACTGGGGAACCCGTCGCCGTTGCCGGATTGGTATGAGGGGCTCTATGCCCTCTGCTTCACAGTGTTCAGCGTGGCCATCCTGTTTTTGATCTTGGCCTATTTCCTGAGGTTCAAGCACTCGGGCTCGAGCATGCTCGATCCGATGCAGGCCGATGCCTACGGCATGTTCCTGGTGCACTACCCGATCGCACTCTGGCTGCAATACTGGCTGTTCGACTACGACCTGCCGGCGATCGTCAAGGCTGCCATCGGATTCTTGGCGACCGTGGCGTTCAGTTGGGCTTTGACACGGGCGCTACGACAGATTCCCGGGGCGAAGAAGTTGCTCTAACTCGGCACGGAAAGCATGCACGGCTATCACTCAAATGCGTCATACCGATAACTTAAAAAGCAGATTACCAAACCGCTCTTTGCGACTGCGATGGCAGACATGCGCAAGCATGAATTCCAACTGGGCATGCAGAATTCATCTGCAACGGCATACGCGAACACCGTTAGCGACCACCGAGGCCAAACCCTCAGCGCACCTCGAGGTCCAATGCAACCCGCGATAGGCTCAGCAGCACAGACCACGGCGCTCCTCCAGAGTTCGATCGAAGCGCTATTTCCGAACCATGTGGGCACGGAAAGAGCAGAATGCGATCGATCGAAGCGCGCGCAAGTTGGCTTTAGTACACCGCGCGCAACTGGAGACCAGAGAGCCCAAGGGTGACGTTGACGGCAACTGATCCCTCGAGGGAGACTGGCTGCAGCGCGAACGAGCGTCCCGAACCGCCCATCAACACGTTTACCCCAGCGCCGAGACCAAGACCGATCTCACCGGTGGCTCCAACGTATTCGCCCGCAAGCGCTCCGGGGGGCGGGCCGGCAGTGGGTGCGAATACGGCCCAACCCAGCACGCCACCAGCGCTTACACCTAGGTCGATACCAACAGTGTTAAGCGCGCCCTCATAGCCCTGCGGTGGAAACCGGCCGTTCTGGGTAAAGCGGCATTCCATGGACTGATGACCAAATATGATAAATCCGACGCTTGGATCAAGCTTGCACGACAGCATGCCCACCTGGGTCCATGATGCAGGGGCTTGAGCGTTAGCGGTGCTGGTCGTCAAGCCGAGTGACGCGAGAACAAGCAGCGCGGCCTGCGCCAAACCTCGAACTTTGCCAATCATAACTACTCCTACGTTGTATGTTCCACTGGTGGGGTGCGCTAAGTGGAAAACTTTGCTTCCAGCTTTTCCTTGATGTCCATCACCTTGGGCGTTCAGCAGGTGCGGCATCGAGTGCGGCTCACGTCGATAAGTTTAGTGTCGAGCCAAATAGAAGCTCCTAACCAATCCTAAAACCATAAGCTTCGCTATGCGAAAACGGCAGGCAATGGATGGAGGTCAACTCCCGCGGTCCTGGGTAGGCTTTCCGCTTAGGTTACGCGCGCGGCTCGGATGCTCCAACGTGAGCGTGGCCTGTGAGTTGATCGCGAAACTGCTGACGTTCGTTTCGGACATGGGGCTGTTATTTGTTGGCTTGATCGAGAAGCGTTCGCTTACTACACGTAACAGTGGCGTCATGTCCGTCAACCGCAAACCAGGAGGACTGAAATGTTTCGGACTGCAGTAGCTATGGTGGCCCTGGCACTCTTATGTGATATCGCGCATGCGGCAAAGATCTCGCGCCAACTTTCATGTAACGGAAGCATGATCGAACCGGCCGGCCTCGCGCCAGCTCCCAAGACAGCGCGACTGATCCTGAGTCCGCCGAATAAAGTAGTGCTCGATCTTGGGCAGGGTGACCTCAAGGTTACATTGATGAGCGACAACCAGATCCAGTTGAAATTTGGCACCAAAGATTTCGTGGGAGAGTTCTTCCACTACACCAATGATCTATTTCTGATCTACAGATCAGGACATCTCGCGCGACTGACCTGTGCGCCAACGTAACGCGGCGCAGAAACAGGCGGGAGATCGAGTTTTCGCGCCTTGGACGCCACATGAGGTCTGGAGAGCAGAACGGGGGAGTGCTGCTTCATGGCTCCATGCCGTCTTGCGTCATCAAAGCGCGCGACAAAGCCGAGGACCGAGTTTTGCTCGCGATAACATGCGACGGCGCCAGAGGCGCGCTGAGGGTACGCTCGTTCCTCATCGACGGACCGACGGACCAATTGGATCAAACGCGCGATACCCGCTGCCTACCCGCAGGGCCGCTCTCCTTAGTCCCCGTCACGCGAAACTGGCGCGGCGTCATACCGCTCCAACGCTTGAAGGCGTTAGTAAAGGAGCTGACCTCGCGATATCCTAACAGCCATGCGATTTCGGAGACCGGCAGATCGCGCTCGGCGAGATAACGCCGTGCGAGGGCTGCTCTTATCTCCTCCAATATTTCGGTAAACGCAACACCCTCACCGCCGAGCCTGCGTGAGAGCGTTCGCGTGCTCATACCTAGCTGTCGGGCGACGCTCGATGCGCTGGCCTTTGCATGCGGGAGCAGCTGCGGCAGGACTCTCTCGACGGCGGAGCGGAGAGGGTCGCGCGGCTGCGGGCGGTCGGCCAGCGCCGCCTCGGCGTATCGCTGTAGCAGATCGTTCAGATAATTGTCGCGACCGACACTGGGCAGGGATGCTACGGTTGCCGGGAAAATGATCTCGTCGCTGGTTGCGCCGAATTCAATATCACATCCGAAAAAGCTCCTAAATTCCGCGGGCATTTCGTCATGCCGATGTCTTATCCTCAGATGGCGCGGTGCCAGCCTGGTGTCTGTCACTTGGCGGCAGATCCGCACCACCGTCACCAGCCAAAACTCGATCTGATGCCGGTCTGACTGCCTATCAACATCGACATAGTCGAGCGCGATTGCGAGATTTCGATCATCCAGCCTCACGTCAATGCGGATACCCTCATTCATCATTGTGCAATAACGCTTTCCGTTCAGCAGGGCATCGACGAGGCATTCCGATGATGCGATCACATAATAAACTAGCCCGATTTCGCGTAGATCGAAATTGCGGGCGAGGTGAAATCCGAGAAGTCCATCCTTAAGCTCTTCTGCCGCCAGTTTCAGGATTCTGATTTGCTTGGGCACTTCAAGCTGTATGGCGTCATCGTTGACCTGCTCGGGCCTTGCCCCTACCTCGGCCAAAACGGCTGGCACGTCCTTGCCAACCTCCCGCAGCCGTGCGCACGCGAGCCGAGCAATACCGCCGGTGGCGCGCGGTATGGAGCGCAATCCCTCTGACGCGCCTTTGCGGCGAGCTTCCATGCTGCCAAAGCCTCGGCTTTAATGCGGAGTAGCGTTTGCTTGGCGCACAAGTGGAGACGGCTGGAGCTGACGGGGTAACCGCATGGCTAAGGTAAACCAACTGCAAACAAGCCCGCTACAGGTGCGAGAAATTGGAATGACTGCAACTGTCGCGGCTTGCGAACTGCTAACCGCGGCAGTCCGGCTCGGTTCGGCTCTAGTAGCACGGTGGATAAGGATAATATCCGCAGCGAGGGGCATAATAACGTGGCGCATAGTAAGCACCAGCGGCAGCAGCACCAACTGCAGCAGCGCCGAGGCCCACCCCAACTGCCACTCCGGGGCGTACACCGCGGTACACGCCACCGCGATAAACGCCCCCACGATACACGCCGACACCCCTTCGATAATAAGCCGAGGCGTCCTCTGCGAAAGTCCCAACAAACCCGATGCCCATGATGACCGACGCAACGAGCGAAAGAATGGTTCGGCGTGACATGACTACATCTCTCCTCTAGCTACAGCGCTGCTCAACCCAAGTTATTCGAAGGTGGAGGTGGGCGGCTATGCAGAACCGGCAGTTGACGAAACATTCATTCTTATGTCGTCTAGGCTCACCCCTAGGCTCCCGCTACGTCAACTTGACGCTATGAGGCCGATCATTCTTGGGGAGTTTGCTGGCTGGCTTTGGTATCGACTCATGCCTAAGTCATGGTCGTCCAGATAGGTCAAAAGGGTGCCGTAGGCGTATCCGCCGTTGCAACTGCAAACCCCGCGCTAGCCCCGGAGTTGACTAGTTCACCCACGGCGAGGTGCGACGACGGTAATCAGCCGGTAATTCCCGAGTCCATTTTTTGTATGCCTTGCGAAAGTTCGATGCCTCGGAAAACCCGGTGCGAGCCGCAACCTCTTCAATGCTCAGTGCAGTATTGCGAAGATATTCCTCGGCCAGTCGGCGGCGCACGTCGTCGAGAATGACCTGATAGCTTATGCCGGATTCAGCCAGGCGACGATGCAAGGTGCGCGGCGTAACGTTTATCCGCGCCGCCACCTCGACGAGGGTTGGAAAGCCGCCGACGCTGTTAAGACATGCCGAGCGGACCGTCCGAATTAATTCCGGCTCGTCATCATTGAATGACTGCAGCATCCGATGGCAGAACTCCGCACACATTCGCGCGGTTATCGGATTCGCGTTTGGGCACTTCTCCTTGAGAAGGTCCGCATCAAAATGCCATTGCATGGTCCCGGCGTCGAATTCGACCGGGCATCGAAAAATTCCGGAATAGAGCGGAGCATGCCTGGGCGGAGGATATGGCAGCAGCAATTTTCGGGAGGGGAAGGGACGTTCCAAAATGCGCCCGAGCACGGTGTAGGTGGAGCTAAACCAGAATTCGCTGATGAGCGGCAGCAATTCACCGAGTTCAAGGAGATCATGACCCTCGAAAATCGCCATATCGTCCTCGACGCGCAGGCTCTTCTCAAGCACCGGCCCCGCAAGCCTGACGTGTTTGACGCCAAACGTGAGAGCCTCGCCCAGGGTGGCGGAAGAGGCGAGCGCGTAGCCGAACACGCCGAAATCCGATAGGCGCTGGCGCTGGCCCGCCAGCAGGCCGACTCCCGGATTGGTCGACAGCCGCCGCACATTGCGAAAAAGCAGGATCTTCTGTTGCTGGGTCATGCGCGCTGCCGGGTCGTCCAGCGCATCCAATTGGATGCCGGTGTGTTCGACCAGCGCCGTGCGCGAAATGCCGTACGAGGCCATCTCCTCGAACAGGCCGCCAATTCCAAGCATGTTGTGCATGACCAGGTCAGGAGCACTGCCGTATGCGCCGCGCACCTGCGCCAACGCTCCATGCGTGGCCGTAGCTGGTTCAGGTTTAACTGCCACCATGTGTTCCCTTGGCGCTCTGCCGCCGATGGTGCAGAACCGCTTTTCCGCCGGCGCGCTCAGCTAACAACGCAAGTTGGCATTTTTTCACCCAGGGTTGTTCGATTTCAACCGTTATTTACCGGAATCGCATAGGCGGGATCGGCAACGGTTGAGTAGCGTGTGGCTCGCCGCTTTGTTGATCTGAAGCTCGCGGCA
Organism: Bradyrhizobium sp.; assembly: GCA_045811665.1. Taxonomy (GTDB): domain Bacteria; phylum Pseudomonadota; class Alphaproteobacteria; order Rhizobiales; family Xanthobacteraceae; genus Bradyrhizobium. The sequence continues at coordinate 7,839 of JBJMTO010000103.1, read as the reverse complement.
GCTTCGAACGTATCGTTCGTCCGAACCTGGATAGCCGCAGTCGGGCTGGCGACGCGGGCACCAGCCGATTGGCAGCTTTGCACCCCAACTTGTCCGAATGCGACCTTTTTCGCCGCGGATCTCGCAAGTACGCCTCGCATCGCACCGTTGAACGCCGCTTCAAAAGGTTACGAGGGAGGATTGTCGGATGAATTCGTCGGGAAGCCCGGTTGATGATGGGGCACAGCGTGTGGGCCGCATCTTTGCTGCGCAGCGCGCGGGCTTCGATGCCGATCCATATCCCTCGGTCGCCCGTCGCCGGGCCAGCATCAAGGCCTTGAGGCGCCAGCTCAGCCGCTACCAGGACGTGCTGGCCAAGGCCATGAGCCGCGACTTCGGCTTTCGCGCCGGGACCGAGTCGAAAATGCTCGACCTGCTGGGTTCGGTCCTTGAGGCAAACCACGCCATTGCGCATCTCAAGCACTGGATCAAGCCGAGCAGGCGCGCGACGGAGTTGCTGTTCCTGTCCAATAGCCTGTCGGTCGCCTATCAGCCCAAGGGCGTTGTCGGCATCATCGTGCCGTGGAATTTTCCGGTCTATCTCGCGGCCGGTCCGCTGATTGCTGCGCTCGCGGCCGGTAATCGCGTGATGATCAAGATGTCGGAGATCACGCCGGCCACAAACGCCGAGCTAGCCCGCATGCTTGGTGAGATCTTCGCGGAAGAAGAAGTCGCTGTGGTCGGTGCAGAGCTGGCGGACCCAAACCTCTTCACTGCGCTACCGTTCAACCACATTATTTTCACGGGCTCGCCGGCCATTGGCAAGATTGTCATGCGGACCGCTTCCGAGAACCTGACCCCGGTTACGTTGGAGCTGGGTGGGAAATCGCCGGCGCTTGTGATGCGCGACTATCCCGTCGCCGATGCCGCAAAGCGGATAGCGCACGGCAAGACGGCTAACTGCGGACAAATCTGCGTTTCCCCCGACTATGCGTTGATCCCGCGCGAGCGCGTCGATCATTTCGTTGCCGAGATCAGGTCAAGCTTCCTGAAAATGGGCGGGTCGGATCCCAACGGCAACGAGCATACCTGGATCGTCAACGACCGTCACTGCGCCCGCCTCAACGGGTTGCTGTCGGACGCGCGCGAAAAGGGGGGCACGGTTATCCCCTGCTCGGAATATGACGCCGGCCGCAACTCGCGCCGCATGCCGTTACACATCGTCACCAACTGCACCGCGGAAATGCGAATCATGAACGAGGAATTGTTCGGACCGATTCTCCCGGTGGTGCCCTATGACGGCTTGGAAGATGCCATCCGGTTCATCAATGCCGGAGAACGTCCGCTTGCGATGTACTGCTTCAGCCATAACGCCGGTGAACGGCAAGCTCTTCTGCGCCGCACCCATTCAGGCGGTGTCACCATCAACGACTGGGGGTGGCATGTCATGAATCATGACGCTCCCTTTGGTGGGATCGGCCATTCCGGCATGGGCACTTATCACGGGCTGGAAGGCTTTCGCGAACTGTCGCACGCAAAAACCATCTTCAAGCGGCATCGTTTTTTTCCCGTCGGACTTTTCTATCCGCCCTACGGCAATTTCGCACAGCGGTTGTCGCTGAAATTGTTCTTGGGGACAGCCGATCCTTCATTGAAGCAAGCAACTTCTGCCAGCGAGAGCAAGTCATGAATTATCGCGAATTTGACTACCTTGTCGTGGGCGCCGGTTCTGCCGGCTGCGTGTTGGCCTCCCGCCTTTCGGAAGATCCGAGCGTTACGGTCTGTCTGCTGGAAGCTGGCGGCCGGGACAAGAGCGTTCTGATTCATGCGCCGGCTGGCGTCGTCGCGATGGTGCCAACCAAAATCAACAATTATGCCTACCAAACCGTGCCGCAGGCCGGCCTGAACGGTCGCCGCGGATATCAACCGCGTGGCAAGACCCTTGGTGGCTCGAGTTCGATCAATGCCATGCTTTATGTGCGGGGCAACAAGTGGGACTACGACCACTGGGCCTCGCTCGGTAATCCCGGCTGGTCTTATGACGAGGTGCTTCCGCTATTCAAACGGGCCGAGAACAATGAGCAGTTTAAAGATAGCTTTCACGGCCAGGGGGGGCCATTGAACGTCACCTATCCGCGTCACGAGAGCCCGTTCACGAAACTGTTCCTCGACGCGGCGGCCATGCATCAGATTCGGCTAAATCCTGATTATAACGGAGTCGAGCAGGAAGGTGCGTTCGAATACCAGGTCACGCACAAGAACGGCGAGCGCTGCAGCACCGCCAAGGCCTATATCACCCCGAACCTGTCGCGCAAAAATCTCGAGGTTCTGACCCACGCCGTCTCGGCAAAAATAGCGATCGAAAATCGTCGCGCATGCGGCGTGTCTTACTACCAGGATGGCCAGCTGAAGGAGGTGCGGGCTCGACGCGAAGTGATTTTGGCAGCTGGCGCCTTCGGCTCACCGCAGCTTCTGCAGCTATCCGGCATCGGCCCACGTGAAGAGCTGATGAAGCTTGGCATTGCGGTCGTGAAGGAGCTGCCCGGGGTTGGAAAAAATCTGCAGGATCACATCGACTATGTGCAGTCGTGGCGCGTGCCGAGCGACACCGAAACGGTTGGCGTTTCGCTCCGGGGCGCCATGAAGCTGACACGCGCGGCATTCGAATGGAAGAAGAAGCGTACTGGCCTCGTGACAACGACCTATGCGACCGCCGGCGCGTTCATTCGTTCGTCGCCCGAAGTCCCGGCGCCCGATCTGCAACTGGTCTTTGTCATCGCTCTCGTGGACGATCACGCGCGCAAGCTCCATTTGGGTCATGGCATCTCCTGCCATGTCGACGTCTTGCGTCCGGACAGCCGCGGCACCGTGGGGCTCGACAGCACGGACCCGCGCGATGCCCCCCGGATCGATCCCAACTTCCTCTCCGATGAGCGTGATTTGAAACTGTTAGTCAAGGGAGCCCAAATCCAGCAGCGAATCATCGAATCCCAACCCTTCGACAGGTTCCGAGGCAAGATGCTTTACTCAACGTCGATCGACGATCCCGCGGGCCTGGAACAGGATATTCGCCGTCGCGCCGATACGCAGTATCACCCGGTCGGTACCTGCAAGATGGGGCAGAAGGACGATCCCACCGCCGTGGTCGACGCGCGACTGCGCGTGCGCGGCGTCGACGCCCTGCGCGTGGTCGATGCATCGATCATGCCGACCATGGTCGGCGGCAACACCAATGCCCCGACGATCATGATTGCCGAAAAGGCTGCGGACCTGATTCGAGAGCACGCCTGAATTACCATTTCCCACGGGAACCAGAATGATGACAAAAATTCTTCAATGCGCGCTGATCGCGTCGCTGCTTGCTCTAACCGGGTGCAATAAAAAGGCCGAGGTCGTCAGCACCGGCGGAGATTCCACGCCTGCAACACTCAAGGTCAACGAGCAATTCGCACGGGAGCTCAAGCTGGAAGATCAGCAGGACTTCGAAGATGCCAAACGAGGATTCATCGCGCGGCCCGAAGGCAAGATCCTTGATGTCAACGGGGGTGTTCTGATCGATTTCGATGAATTCAAGTTCGTCGACGGCAAGGCCCCGCCCACCGTCAATCCGAGCCTTTGGCGCCACGCCATCCTTAATGCCCAGATCGGCCTATTCAAGATAACCGACGGAATTTATCAGCTGCGCGGCTTCGATATCGCCAACATGACGCTGATTGAAGGCAACACCGGCTGGATCGTGGTGGATGCGTTGACTTCCCGCGAGAGCGCCGCGGCCGCCTTGGCGTTCGCGCGCAAACACCTGGGCGACAGGCCGGTTTCGGCAATCGTGTTCACGCATAGCCACATCGACCATTTCGGGGGGGCTCTGGGCGTTGCCTCAACCCAGGAAGTTGCCGAGCGGAAAATTCCGGTCATTGCCTCTGATGGCTTCATGGAAGAAGCCACCAGCGAGAATGTGATGGTCGGTACCGCCATGGGCAGACGCTCAGCCTACCAGTTTGGTAAGAACCTGGAACGCTCGCCCAAGGGTATGGTCGACACCGGCCTAGGCAAGGCCGTGGCCTACGGCTCGTTCGGGATTCTCGAGCCAACCCAGCTGATCACCCAGGCCTCGCAGGAGATGATGCTCGATGGCGTGCGTTTCGTGTTCTACAACGTGCCCGGCGCCGAAGCTCCCGCAGAGTTGACTTTCACGATACCCGATAAGAAGGCCTATGCCGGCGCGGAGAATATGGCGCAAACGATGCACAATCTGCTGCCGGTCCGTGGCGCCAAGGTGCGTGATGCTCTTCGCTGGGCTTCCTACATGGAGCAGGCGCTGGAGCAGACCCGCGACTCCGAGGTTTATTTTGGTCAGCACAATTGGCCAATTTGGGGTCAGACGCGCATCGCCGAGTTCATCACCAAGCAGCGCGACTTGTATAAGTACACGCATGACCAGACCGTGCGCTTGATCAACGCCGGCTATACACCACGCGAAATCGCCGACAAGATCAAACTACCCAAATCGCTGGAGTCATACCTCGGCGTGCGGGGCTACTATGGCGACCTGCGCCATAACGTTAAGGCGGTGTACCAGTTCTATCTCGGCGCCTATGACGGCAACCCTGCCAATTTGAACCCGCTGCCGCCTCAGGAATCGGCCAAGCGTTACCTTCAGATCATCGGCGGTGCGGACAAGGCCGTTGCTGCCGCTCAAAGCGCGTTCGACAAGGGCGACTACAGATGGGCAGCCGAGTTGCTGAACCATGCCGTTTTCGCGGAGCCTGACCACAAGGGCGCAAGGGAGCTGCTCGCGCGCACCTACGATCAGATGGGTTATATGGCCGAGGCCGCCACATGGCGAAACAGCTACCTGTCAGCGGCAACGGAACTGCGCGACGGTCCGCCGGCTAAGGGCGTCGACCGCTCGGGCTTCATCGACATGCTCTCGCAAACCCCCATTGAGCGCTTCCTAGAAGCGATGGCCGCAGGGCTGGACGGGCCCGCCGCGGAAGGCAAGGATCTGAGGATCAACCTTGTACTCTCGGATACCAAGGAGTCTTTTGTGCTTTGGATCGAGAACGCGGTGCTGCATTACAAGAAGTCCGAGCCAACCACCGACGCCAATGCGACACTCGTGCTCACTAAGCCCATCTTTATCAGGATGATGGCCGGCACTGCGGGCATCAAGGACCTCCTGTTCAACGAGGACTTGAAGATTGACGGAAGCAGGATCGACCTGGTTCGCTTCCTGACCTTGATTGACAAGGCGCCGGGGACCTTTGCCATTGTTACGAAGTAACCGGGCTATATCGACCACTCCACGAGACAAATGCAAAGAGGCTTTGACATGACTGAAAGACCATGGCTTGCCACATTCCGAGACTGGGAGATCCCGGCCGAAATCAACCCCGACGCGTACCCTTCCGTGGTGCACATGCTCGAACGTGCCATGACGGTTCACGCTGAGAAACCCGCATTCCGATCCTTTGGTCTGACTTTGACCTATGCCGAGATGGACCGGCAGTCGCGGAATTTTGCTAGTTATCTGCAGACGAAACTCCGCGTGAAAAAAGGCGATCGAATTGCGGTCATGATGCCCAACCTGCTCGCATTCCCTATCGCGTTCCTGGGCATTATACGGGCTGGTGGAGTGCAGGTTAACGTCAACCCGCTCTATACGCCGCGTGAGCTCGAGCATCAGCTCCGCGATGCGGGAGTCAAGATCATGGTGGTTTTCACGGGGTCCTCCGCAACGGTGGCGGAAATCGTCTGTACGACGCCGCTTAAAACGATCATCGTCGCGGCCCCCGGAGACGGCACGGGCGAGTGTTTGCCCACCCCGCCGGTGGACGAGCGTCTGAAGGAAGCCATCACCCTTGCCGACGCTCTTATCGAAGGAGCCGCACTCACCTTCCAACCAGTGGATCTGAGCGGCGACGATCTGCTGTTCCTTCAGTACACGGGTGGAACGACCGGTTTATCGAAAGGCGCCGCGCTGTCACATCGCAACCTGGTAGCCAATACCGAACAGTTCAAGGCCGCGATGAGCGGTGCTCCGCCTTCCGGAGACGACGTGATCGTCACTGCAATCCCGCTGTATCATATCTTCGCGCTGATGGTGAACTTCATCACTTATTTTTCGGTCGGCGCCGATAACTGGCTTGTCGCCAATCCCCGTGACATGGACGGCTTCATCGATACGCTCAAACAGGCCAAGCCCACGGTCTTCATGGGGGTTAACACGCTGTACGCAGCGTTGGTTACCCATCCCAGGATCACCGAGGTGGATTTCTCGAAGCTCCACTTGTCGGGCGGGGGCGGGGCCGCAGTGATCGCCGCTACCTCGGAAAGATGGCGGCAGATCACGGGCCAGATCATCCGCGAGGGCTACGGGCTTTCGGAAACCAGTCCCGTGCTGTCGTTTAATCCGATGCGCGTGAGGGAGTTCTCGGCGACGACCGGCTTGCCCGCGCCTTCTACCGACATCAAGCTTCTGGACGACAGCGATCGTGATGTCCCGATCGGCGAAGCTGGAGAGATCTGTGCCAAGGGGCCGCAGGTGATGCGGGGCTATTGGGAGAAACCGGAGGTCAATGCTACGGCGTTCACTGTCGATGGCTACTTCCGCACTGGGGACATTGGCGTGTTCGACGAGAAAGGGTTCTTGAAGATCGTCGACCGCAAGAAGGACATGATCCTTGTCTCCGGTTTTAACGTCTATCCGAATGAAATCGAAGCGGTCGCGACCGCTTGTCCCGGCGTGATGGAGTGCGCGTGCGTCGGCGTATCCGACGAGAAGACGGGTGAGGCGGTGAAGCTGTTTGTCGTCCAGGCGCCCAATACTTCGCTGACGGCCGAGGATCTGGTCGCATATTGTCGCAAGGAAATGACGGCATACAAGACCCCAAAAATCGTTCAGTTCGTCGACGCGCTACCCAAATCCAACGTCGGAAAAATTTTGCGTCGCGAACTCCGCGATCAGTAGGCGGACGCTTGTTGCGTCGTTGTCAACGCATTGGGCCATCGTTCCAACCTGTTTGACGCGAGGGATCGGCAGTGGCCGAGTCAATCCAAATCCTTTTTATATCCAGTATCAATCCTAAATCTTGGCATCGTCGGCTTCAAGCAAGAGCTGAGCAACAATCAGGTTACGGCGCGCATCGGCTATAAGTTCTGAGATGCCAGATTGCGATCGAGTCGTTGACGGATCGTACTAGCTATGGCACCGAACAGCGCTGACACCGATGTTATGGCCGAATTCCTGCTTTGAAGCAGCATTGGCCATAGGCATCTTGGCCCATCCCGTTTTTGTCCCGGGTGTTGGCACTAACACCCAGGGCGGCCACAGCTTCAGTTGCCTTTCAGCCCGCGCCTATTTGAAATGCACGCGATGAGCGCGGCAGGCTGTTCTGCGGTTGAGCTGGCGAATGGCCGACGCTCGCTCACCGGTTCTCGCGTGCAACATCCGTGATAACCCAGGGCTATATGCTACTGCGCACAATAGTCCCAGAAGCCCTGGGTGCGGGACGGATCAGTGTAGTACCAGCACATGCCCGGGGCCGGCGCAGCTCCGGCCCACGACGCAGCGGTTGCGGCCGTCACGAAGCCGATCGCTGCGCCCGCGGCAATGGCGCCACCGACCGGCCAGCGGTACGAGCCCGGACGTGCCCATCCCCCCCGACCTGCCACCACTGCGGTGTTGCGGACGGCAACATTGCCGCGCGGGCCGACTACGGCGGTGCGGCGCACGGCAGCGCCACCTCGCGGCCCGACGACGGCTGCGCCGCGATGCACGACAGCACCGCCGCGTGGCCCGACTGCGACACGGCCGCCACGTGCGCCCGCGCGAACAGGAATGACTAGAGCTGCAGGGTC